>JAESRD010000284.1 GCA_016764835.1 Paracoccaceae bacterium
CTCACCGGGCAGCAGATCAAACCCGAGCCGCTCTAGCCCCGCCCGCCAATAGCGCGCGTTTTCGAATAGTTGGCGGCGCAGGTCGCTGCCTTCTTCAACCAGTCGGAGCGCCTCTATGCCTGCCGCAACAATCGCTGGCGGTAATGAGTTGGAAAACAAATAGGGCCGGGCGCGTTGCCGCAGTAGGTCGATCACGGGTTGTGGGCCAGCGATATAGCCGCCGATTGAGCCGCCCAATGCTTTGCCTAAAGTCCCGGTGACAATATCAACATTGAGCCCATAATGATCTGGCATGCCCGCGCCGTGCGCGCCCATAAAGCCGGTGGCATGGCAGTCATCAACCATGACCAACGCGTCGTATTTTTCGGCCAATTTGGTGATATCGGGCAGGTTGGCGAGGGTGCCATCCATGGAAAATACGCCGTCTGTGGCGATCATGATATGGCGCGCTCCGGCGGCGCGCGCCTGCTTGAGCTGGCTCTCCAGATCGTCCATATCACTGTTAGCAAAACGGTAACGCTTGGCCTTACACAGGCGCACACCGTCAATGATTGAGGCATGGTTCAAACTGTCAGAAATGATTGCATCTTCGGCGTTGAGCAGTGGCTCGAACAGCCCGCCATTGGCATCAAAACAGGCGGCAAAAAGGATAGCATCATCCTTGTTTAGGAAAGCGGCCAGCCGCTGCTCTAGCGCCCGGTGTAAATCTTGTGTGCCACAGATGAACCGCACGCTGGCCATGCCAAATCCGTGGTCATCCATCGCCGCTTTTGCCGCGCTTTTGAGGGCCGAGTGATCCGCCAGCCCGAGGTAATTATTGGCGCAAAGGTTGATAACTTTGCGCCCGCCGACGGTGATCTCGGTGCCCTGTGCCGAGGTGATCAGCCGCTCTGCTTTTAGCATACCGTCCGCCTCTATCTGGGCGAGGGTTTCGCAAATGTGGTTCAGAAATGCATGGCTCATGACGGGCTCCTTTGAGGGGAGTCTACCATAACGGACGTGATTCCAGAATAGAAGAATTCTGAATAACGGAAAATTATCCGCAATAACAGAAATCAGGCATCCTGAACCACTAAAAACGCGCGGGCAGGGCCGTTCAGTGCCGCGATTCTGTGTGGTACATCAGCGGCATAGCGGCCAGTATCGCCCTCGCGCAGCTCTTCGCTGGCCGCGCCACAGGTGAGATGAAGCGTGCCCTCTATCACCGTCAGATGTTCGCGGGCACCGCGCCTATGCGGCGGGCTGTTGAGAACACCTTCGGCTGTAAGGCGCAGCTCATAGACCTCATGTTTTCCGGCCTGTTCGGGCGGTGACAAGATAAGAATACGGCAACCCATCCCTAAATTGTCTATCGTTGGGATCTGATCTGCGCGCAGGGTTTCAATGCGGTTCTTTGATGATCCGCTATCGAGAAGCCCTGCAAAATCAACCTGTAAGGCGCGGGTCAGGTTCCACAAAGTGGCAATAGTCGGGCTGCTCTCGCCGCGCTCAATCTGGCTGACCATAGAGCGTGAAACGCCCGACAGTCTGGCCACAGCATCAAGCGACAAGCCCTGCGACTTGCGGGCCTCCTTCAAACGTGCGGGCAATTTCACCAAAATATCGTCGGGTTTTTCCACCATAACGGATAGTGTGACGCGCGGGCGGCGCCGTCAATGTCAAGCTGGGGCAAAAGCGAGATGGCCGGGGGCGAAACGGCACTCGCAGCGTCTGCCGGATGTTGCTAAAAGTGGGCAAATTGGCGCGATTGCCGAACATGAACCCAAGAGGGAAGCAAATGATAGAACGTATTGAAACCGGCATACGCATGAGCAAAATCGTTAAACATAACGGTGTGGCCTATCTGTGTGGGCAAGTCGGCGCTGGCGATACGGTTGCCGCGCAGACCAGCGATTGCCTGTCGCGCATTGAGGCCTTGCTCGACGAGGCAGGCTCGTCACCTGACCGTATTTTGCAAACCATCATTTGGCTGTCAGATATGAATGACTTTGATGAGATGAACGCGGTTTGGGAGGCTTGGATACCGGCCGGTCAAGCGCCAGCACGGGCTTGCGGTGAAGCCCGGCTTGCACGTGGGGCACTAAAGGTTGAAATGATTGTGACAGCGGCATGTGACTGATATCTGTTTTGGGCGCTGTCAGCGGGCAAAGTCTTGCTTTTCCAACCACGCAAAAACCTCCTATTCGTGATCATATGAATGGGTCAAAATTCGGCAAAACGGTATTTAAGCGAAGGAGCGTCTGGCGTGAGCATTGATCTAAGCGGCAAAGTGGCGATCGTAACAGGTGCTGGCGGTGGGCTGGGGCGGGCGCATGCGCTGGCCTTGGCGGCGCGTGGCGCGCGGGTTGTGGTGAACGATATTGGCAGCAGCGTTGCCGGGGCAGGTGGCTCGGATGACGCGGCACTGGCGGTGGTGGCCGAAATAGAGGCCGCTGGCGGCGCGGCGATGGCCAACAGCGCCTCGGTGACTGACTATGATCAGGTCGAGGCCATGGTCGCGGCCGTTTTGGCCCGCTGGGAACGGGTCGATATTTTGGTCTGCAATGCCGGAATATTGCGCGACAAAACCTTCGCCAAAATGGATCTCGCCGATTTTAGCACCGTGCTTGATGTGCATATCATGGGGGCTGTCAATTGCGCCAAGGCGGTTTGGCCAAACATGCGCGCGCAGAACCATGGCCGGATTATTTTCACCACGTCGTGCAGCGGGCTTTACGGCAGTTTTGGCCAATCAAACTACAGCACAGCCAAGATGGCGCTGGTCGGGCTGATGAACACACTCGCACTTGAGGGTGCAAAAAATGACATTCGGGTTAATTGTTTGGCCCCTGTGGCGGCGACGCGGATGGTCGCTGGGCTGATGCCCGAAGACGAGCTTGCCGCGCTCGACCCGGCCTTGGTGAGCCCGGCGATTGTTGCGTTGGCGGCCGAGGCTGCACCGACTAAAACCGTGCTCTGCGCTGGGGCGGGTAGCTTTGAGATTGCGCAAGTCACGCTGACACAAGGGGTTTATCTAGGGGCGGGCGGCGCTGTGGCCGAGCAGATTTTGGCACGTTTGGACGAAATATCGGACGCGCAGGGGCAGATTATACCGCAAGATGGGGCGGCCCAAGGGGCGCATGAGCTTGCGGCTGCGCAGGCCAAGGCAGCAAAGTAACCCGGCCTTTGTCCATAAAAGCAGCACAAGAACAGAAACAATGAGCGCACAGCGCGAAACTGTTGCGCAAATAGGCGGCAATATTAGGAAAAACAAAAAGTCATTGCAAACATTTTCAGACAATGCTGATATCCGCGACAAGATACGCGGAGTTCTTAATATTTTGTGTATTTCGTTAGGCAATTTCGCGAGCTAATTTAGCCATGAAACCAACCGATACGACAGATGCGACCCACTTTCACAAAGTGGTGGACTGCCAATATGCATGTCCTGCACATACGCCAGTTCCTGAATATATTCGGCTCATAATGGATAAGCGCTACGCTGATTCGTATATGGTCAATTGGGAAGCCAATGTGTTTCCCGGTATTTTGGGGCGGGTCTGCGACCGGCCCTGCGAGCCTGCTTGCCGCCGCCAGCGGGTCGAAGACAAGCCGGTGGCGATATGCAGGCTTAAGCGGGTCGCGGCCGATAATAAGGGCGATATCACCGACCGGCTACCGATTATCCCCACCAAGAAAAACGGCAAGAAACTGGCGCTGCTGGGCGCGGGGCCTGCTTCGCTGACCGTGGCGCGCGACCTGATGCCGCTGGGCTATGAGGTGACACTGTTCGAGCGCAACGCGCTGGCCGGTGGCATGATGCGTTCGCAGATCCCAACATTCAGGCTGCCCGAAGAGGTGATCGACGAAGAGGTTGGTATCGTGCTGAACATGGGCGTTGAACCACGGTTTAACCACGAGATTACCAGTCTCAAAAGCATTCTCGACGAAGGCTATGACGCTGTGTTTGTCGGCACCGGCGCGCCGAGTGGCCGTCCGCTGGACCTGCCGGGCCTTGCTGAGGCTGGGGACCATGTGCAGATCGGCATCAACTGGCTGGCTGGCGTCACCTTTGACCATATTGATACTGCACCCAAACGGGTGGTGGTTTTGGGCGGTGGCAACACGGCAATGGATTGTACGCGCACGGCGTTT
Organism: Paracoccaceae bacterium; assembly: GCA_016764835.1. Next base: position 4,135 of record JAESRD010000284.1, read on the forward strand.
AGGCTCGGCGCAGATGATGTGCGCGCGGTTGTGCGCTCGACCTATGATGAGATGAAATCATCACCTTGGGAGCGTGAAGATGCCCAAGCTGAGGGCGTGACCATTTTGCCAAATCACACGCCTTTGCGCTATGTCATTGAAGACGGTAAATTCATTGGTGTTGAGTTTGATAAGGTTGAAACCTCTTGGCATAAAGGCCGCCGCAAGCTGGTCTCGGCGGGCGAAGACCCGCTGCTGATCGAGTGTGATCTGGTGCTGGTGGCGGTTGGCCAAGATGTCACCTTGCCATGGATCGAGCGCGATATTGGCATTGAATTTGATGATTGGGGCATGGCTCAGGTTCACACTGAGACCTTTCAGTCCGGCAATAAAAAGGTGTTCTTTGGTGGCGACGCGGCCTTTGGCCCGACAAACATCATCACCGCCGTGGCGCATGGCCATCAGGCCGCAGCCGCAATAGACCGTTTTTTGCAAGTTGGTAAAGATATCAAAGACATACCCCATGGCAGCTACACGCTGGCCTCACAGAAAATGGGTATTCACGAATGGTCGTATCAGTCGGTTATCTCAGATGAAAACCGCAATGTTGTGCCGACGCTCAACCTAGACACGGCCCGCCAATCGCTCAGCGCCGAGGTCGAGCTGGGGTTTGACGAGGCGCTGGCAATGAGCGAGGCACAACGCTGCCTCAACTGCGATGTGCAGACCGTGTTTACCGAAAAGCTGTGCATTGAATGTTCGGCTTGTGAAGATGTCTGCCCAATGGATTGCATTAGCTTCGTGCCAAATGGCGACGAGGATGATCTGCGCAGCCGGCTCAAAGTGCCAACTGGTGACAATGACCAAGATATCTATGTGTCCGACACGCTCAAAAGCACCAAAGTGATGGTCAAAGACGAGGATGTTTGTCTGCATTGCGGGCTTTGTGCCGAGCGCTGCCCGACCGCCGCATGGGATATGCAAAAGTTTATCTTCAAAGCGACGCAGGCGAGCTGACATGAAAAGCATAACATCGGTCAATGAGTTTGTTATTCGCTTCGCCAATACCAACGGCACCGGTTCGGCCAGCGCCAATAACATGTTCTCCAAGGCGATCTTTCGCATGGGGGTGCCGGTTAGCCCTGCCAATATTTTCCCGTCCAATATTCAGGGCATGCCAACATGGTTTGAGGTGCGCGTAAGTGCGGCTGACCATATGGGGCGGCGCGACGGCGCGCCTGATATTTTGGTAGCCATGTCTGCGCAGAGCATTGTCGATGATGTGGCCAATGTACGGCCCGGCGGTTTTGTGTTCTATGACAATTCCAAGCAGCTCAACCCGGCGCTTATGCGCGATGATCTAACGTTTCTTGGCATGCCAATTTCCGAGATATGTCTGCGCGAATATAAGAGCGCTAATCTGCGCCAATTGTTCAAAAACGTCATCTATGTTGGCGCTTTGGCGGCTTTGCTCGATATCGAAATCCAAGTGCTCAAGAGCTTGGTTGAGAGCCAATTCAAAGGCCGCGAAAAGCTGGTTGCCCCCAATGTGCACGCGCTTGAGCTGGGTTTCCGCTATGCGCATTCACATTTTGACTGCCCACTTTCCATAAAGGTTGAGCGCAGCGAGGCGGTCGGCGAGCGGATTTTGATTGATGGCAATACCGCCCCGGGCTTGGCGCCGTTTATGGCGGGGCCACGGTTGTCGGCTGGTATCCGATCACGCCGAGCACTTCTGTGGTTGAGAATTTTGAGAAATACTGCAACCGGCTGCGGATCGATCCGGCATCGGGCAAGAAGAACTTCGCGATCATGCAGGCCGAAGATGAGCTGGCCGCAATCGGCATCGCCATTGGCGCCGGCTGGAGCGGCGCGCGCGCCTTTACTGCGACGAGCGGGCCGGGCGTGTCGCTGATGGGTGAGTTCCTTGGGCTGGCCTATTTCGCCGAAATCCCGATCGTGTTGATGAATGTGCAAAGGGCAGGGCCGTCAACCGGCATGCCGACCCGGACCCAGCAATCAGACGTGCTGACCTGTGCCTATGCCTCGCATGGCGACACCAAACAGATATTACTGTTCCCGTCATCACCCAAAGAATGCTTTGAGATGAGCGCCGATGCGTTTGATCTGGCCGAGCGGTTGCAGACCCCTGTGATCATTATGAGCGATCTTGATCTGGGCATGAATGATCATCTGTCAGAGCCTTTGCACTGGGATGATGACCGGACCTATGACCGCGGCAAAGTGCTAAACGCGCAAGAACTCGACGAGGTTGAGCAATTTGGCCGCTATCTTGATGCTGACGGCGACGGCATTTGCTACCGCACCTATCCGGGCACCCATGCCGAAAAGGGTATCTTCTTCACCCGTGGGACATCGCGTGACGAATTTGCCATCTACACCGAGCGCGGCGAAGAATATGTGAAGAACATGGAGCGGCTGGACCGCAAGTTTGAGACTGCCGCTAAAATCCTGCCCAAACCTGTGCGGCATAAGGCCAATACGGGCAGCAAGGTCGGCGCGCTGTATTACGGCATGACCGAAGTGCCGATGTCAGAGACTTTTGAGCTGCTGGACGCACAGGGCCACAAAGTTGATGGGCTCTGCATCAAGTCCTTCCCGTTTTGCGCCGAGGTTCTGGCCTTCATCGAGGCCCATGATCAGGTCTTTGTCATTGACCAAAACCGCGACGCACAGATGCGCAAACTGCTGGTTAATGAGCTAGAGCAAAACCCGGCCAAGCTGAAAAAGATCACCCAGTTTGATGGCATGCCGATTACGGCGCAGTTTATCAGCGACGCGATATTGGACGAGATCTCAGTGGTTGCGCTGAGCGCTGGCAAAAGAAAGAGCGGCACATGAGTTTTGTAAAATCTCAGTATCATCACCCGCGTCTGGCGACGAACAAACTTGGCCTGACTTACCGCGACTATGAGGGCTCGCTTTCCACGCTTTGTGCTGGTTGTGGCCATGATGCTGTCGGCGCGGCACTGGTGCAGGCCTGCTTCGAGCTGTCGCTGCCCGTGCACCGGATTGCCAAGCTGTCGGGCATTGGCTGTTCTTCCAAAGCGCCAACGTATTTTTTGAATAAATCTCATGGTTTCAACACGGTACATGGGCGCATGCCCTCTGTGGCCACGGGTGCCAGCATGGCCAACCGGACAATGAAATACATTGGCATGTCGGGCGATGGCGACACGGCCTCAATAGGTCTTGGCCAGTTTGCCCATGTCGTGCGCCGGCGGCTCGACATGACCTATATCGTCGCCAATAACGGTGTCTACGGGTTGACCAAAGGCCAAACTGCGGCCACGGCCGAGCGCGGCTCAAGCACCAAAAAGGGCGACACGGTTCTATGGTCAGAGATCGATCTGCCAACCATGGCCCTGCAACTGGGCGCGACCTTTGTTGCCCGCAGTTTTTCGGGCGACAGAGACCAGCTGGTGCCGTTGCTAAAGGCCGCGATATGCCATGAAGGCTTTGCGTTCCTCGATATCATTTCGCCCTGCGTGACCTTCAACAACCATGCCACATCAACCCGCAGCTATGACTATGTGCGTGATCATGTGCAAGAAGGGCTGATCGCTGATTTTGTACCCAATAGCGGCGAGATCGTCGCCAGCTACGGCGAGGGCGAAAGCAGTGATATCAGCCTGCATGATGGCTCAATCATCAGGTTGCACAAAGGCACAAACGGCTTTGATGCACGCGACAAAATGGCCGCGATAAACGCGATACAAGAATACCATGCGCGCGGCGAAATCCTGACCGGCCTGCTTTATTGCGACCCGACATTCCGCGACATGCATGATATTTTGGGCACAACAGAAGCGCCGCTTAACAGCCTGAACGAAAACGACTTATGCCCCGGCAGCAATGTGTTGCATGGGATCAATAAAAGCTTTCGCTAGGGCTCAGCTGCGGCTGCGCAGGTTGGCAGGGCATTGCAGGATAAATTTCACACAAATGTACGGCCAGCATGAATGAAGCTTGCTTGTCTGAGTCTGCCATACTTTTTGCGAAACTCTGACCAGATACAGGCTTATAGTAGCGGCAGGCGGCAAGAATAGGGTCTAGGCCACAAAATTTTCGTCAGGTATTTTCGTTGTGCCGCCTGACTTTAGGCTACTTTTCGGGTAACGGTTAACTTTGTTAGCCATTTAGAGGTGCGCGTTGATCATTCCCTTTCATGTAAGCGAAATGCTTCGCAAAATCCGTGCCCGGTATGAGACCAATGCGACGGCCCAGCAGATGTTGCCAAAAGACGCAGAGTTTACGACTTTGCGCCCGGTACGAAACGCCAGCGCTGCGTCTGTTGCAAAATATTGGGCCAGGCTGATGGGCGGACAAACCGCACAAGAGGCAGACAGGCTGGCGCTGGCCGATCCTCATTCGGTTGAGCAGGCCGCAAAATACAGCGCCAATATTGAAAACTTCATTGGCACGGTGAAAATGCCTGTCGGCATAATCGGGCCGCTGCGGATAAACGGGCTCAATGCAAACGGTGATTTTCATGTGCCCTTGGCAACCACTGAGGCGGCTTTGGTCGCGTCTTATGCCCGCGGTGCTTTCGCGGCGACCAAGGCTGGCGGCATTAGCACGGCGGTGCTTTATGAAGGTGTCATCCGCACGCCGGCTTTTGTCTTTGAAGGGCTGCTGAGCGCTGGGCAATTCGTCGATTGGGTCGTCAAAAACATCAAATCCCTGCAAGGGGCGGCTGAGAAAACCACCCGCTACGGCAAGCTGGTCTCGCTTGAGCCGGTGATCGACAACAATGTCGTGTTTTTGGTTTGCCGCTACACGACCGGCGACGCGGCGGGCCAAAACATGGTGACCATCGCCACCAATGCGCTGTGCGAGCAGATCGTCGCCGGTTGTCCGGTCACGATCAACCAATGGTATATTGAGGGCAATTTTTCGGGCGATAAAAAGGCCTCGTTTTTGGGCATGGTCACGGGGCGGGGGCGCAAGGTCAGCGCCTCGGTGACGCTACCGGCTCAGATTGTTGAAAAGACATTGGGCACAAGCGTGCAGGCCATGCTCGACTATGGAAGCGTGGCCAATCTTGGTGCGCATCTGTCTGGTCAAATGGGGGCGCAGGCGCATTTTGCCAATGGTCTCGCGGCGTTCTACATTGCCACCGGTCAAGACGCGGCTTGCGTGGCCGAGAGCGCGATTGGCATCACCCGGATGGAGGCGCGCGGCGATGATCTGTTTTGCTGCGTGACCATGCCCAATATTCTGGTCGGCTCTGTTGGCGGCGGCACAGGGCTGCCCAGCCAATCAGCCGCGCTCAACATTATGGGGCTTAAGGGCGAAGGCAAGGGGGCGGCTTTGGCTGAGCTGGCCGTGGCCATTTGTCTGTGCGGCGAGGTATCAATTGTCGCGGCAATCGCGGCGGGGCACTTTACCCGCGCCCATGAAAAATTGGCGCGCAAGAGATGACCCAGCCCCTGTTGCAACGTCTCTGGATCTATCAGGCCGAGCGGTTCCCCTTGGCCAAGACCATGCCGCTTTTAGCGGTGTTCTCTGCCGCCAGCATCTGCGTCTCGGCCCAGCTCTCGGGCAGGGCATTGCCGCATTGGCTGGGCTTTGTCGCCGCCTTTGTCGTGGTTATGGCTTTATTTTTCCAGCTGCGGGTTTGCGACGAATATAAAGACCTTGAAGACGATCAAAAATACCGCCCCGAACGGCCGATCCCGCGTGGGCTGGTTTCACTCAGCACAATCCTTAAGCTGGGCCTGCTGACCATGCCGCTGGCCGCTTTGGTGACTTGGCTCTGGTACGGGCCGGTCTTGTGGCTGCTATTGTTGGTCTGGCTCTGGCTGGCGGCCATGACCGCCGAATTTGGCGTGCCGCACTGGCTCAAAGCCCGCCCAGTGCTCTACCTGCTCAGCCATATGGCGATCATGCCGCTGATTGACCTGTTGCTCACCAGTTTTGAATGGGCGCTGCACGGCGAACCGGCATCAAAACTGTGGATCTTTCTGGCCCTGTCCTTCGTCAATGGCTGCGTCTTGGAAATAGGCCGCAAGCTCTGGGCAACCGAGAATGAGATAACCGGTGTCGAGACCTATTCTGGCCTCTGGGGGCCACAGCGCGCGGCGCAGATCTGGCTGGCTTTCGTCGCTGTCTCATGTGCCTTGCTGGTGGCGGTTGGCTTTGCCACTGGTGTCGGCTGGGCCAGTCTGGCCATAGGGGTGGTGGGCTTTGCAATCTGTGCCAAAAGTGCTGTTGCTTATATGCGCGTGCCCACAAAAGCCGCCCAAGAACGGATGGATATGCTGGCCGGGCTATGGGTATTTGGATGTTATGCCGTTGCGGGCTTTTTGCCTCTTATCATCAAGGTGTTCTGATGAAACTTATTCTTTTACAACAAGAAGCTACGCAGGCCGAAACGGCTGGCGGCAAGGCCGCATCACTGGCCCGGCTGGCGGCTGAGGGCTTCAACCCGCCCGCGTTTTTTGTCATCTCAGCAGAGGCGTTTGTTATGGGCGAGGCCGTGCCAGCGCTGGCCTTGGCGCTGCGCTCAGCGCTCCAAAACCTCGGGCCCGGCCCCTTTGCCGTGCGCAGCTCAGGCCGCCAAGAAGACGGGGCTGAGCACAGCCATGCTGGCCAGTTTGACACAGTGCTTAATGTCGCCAGCGGCGATGTTTTGGCGGCTGCCAAACAGGTCTGGGCCTCGGGGTTTTCAGACATCGTGCAAACTTATCGCCGGGTAAAATCAGGCGGCGAAGCCGAAGCGCCCGCGATCATCATTCAGCGGATGATAGACGCGCAAAGTGCCGGGGTGGCGTTCTCAGCCGACCCGGTAACCGGGCAGCGCGGCCATGTGGTGCTGTCGGCTGTCAGCGGTCTGGGTGAGGCGCTGGTTTCAGGCGAAGTTGATGGCGAAGATTGGACGATTGGCGCGCAGATCCAAGCGCCGCAAGAACCAAAGGTTCTGACCCAAGACCAAGCTTGCGAAGTGGCCAAACTGGCCCGCGCGGCTGAGGCCGCCTTTGGCCGGCCGCAAGATATCGAATGGGCGTTTGACGCGGAGGGCTTGCATATTTTGCAGGCTCGGCCGATCACCACAGCACTTCAGCCTTTGCCAAACACCGACCAAACACTGACGATTTTTGACAACTCAAATATCATTGAAAGCTATCCCGGCATGGTCAGCCCGCTGACCTATTCGTTTGCGCTGCACATCTACTCGCGGGTCTACCGCGCCTTTGTCGGGATGCTCGGCGTGCCGCCCAGCACGGTGGCGCAAAACGCGGCTGTGTTTGACAATATGCTCGGTCGGATTGATGGCCGGGTCTATTACAATCTGGTCAATTGGTACCGGGCGCTGGCGCTGCTGCCCGGCTTCTCGCTCAACCGTTCCTATATGGAAACCATGATGGGCGTGTCAGAGCCGATGCCGCTTGAGATCACGCAGGCTATTGGGCCGCCTCCAGCGACCGGCATAGCCAAGGTTTTGGAGTATCTCAAACTGGCCAAGGTGGCGGCGGGGCTGGCGTGGCACGCCTTGCTGCTGGGGCGCACCCGCCGCTTGTTTTACGTTCGGCTTGAGGCCGCACTTGGCAGCGGGCTTGACGTGACCAAGGCCGGGCCAAGCCAGCTGGCCGCCGAGTACCGCAAGATTGAAAGCACCTTGCTTGACCGCTGGGACGCGCCGCTGGTCAATGACTTTTTGTGCATGATCGCCTTTGGCGCCTCGCGCAATATGCTTGAGAAATGGCTCGGCCCGGAGGGGCTGCTGCTGCATAATGATGTGATGATCGGGCAGGGCGATATTGTCTCGGCTGAGCCTGCGCAGCGGATTGCCAAAATTGGGGCGATGGTGCGCGCGGCAGGTCTCACCCAAGAGTTTGCCGAAGGTGGGCTTGATGCGCTGGGCCAGCACCCAGTGATCATGGCCGAGATAAATTCCTATCTCGAAAAGTTTGGCGATAGATGCACCGAAGAGCTAAAGCTTGAGAGCATTCCGCTCAGCGATGATCCGGCGACATTGCTCTATGCGATTGCCGCCAGCGCTGAGCGCGGCAGCGTGGCCCGACCAAAGCCAAATCTGCCAGATTGGCGCGCATTGTTCCCCAAGAACCCGGTCAAACGTATGGTGGCCAAATCGGTGATCACGTGGACCAAAGCCCGTGTGCGCGACCGTGAAAACCTGCGCTTTGAGCGGACGCGTCTGTTTGGCTATGCGCGGCGCGTGTTCTTGGCTATTGGCCGCGAATTTGCGGCGCGCGATATGCTGGGGAGCCAACGCGATGTTTTCTTTTTGACCACGCATGAAGTGCTCGGTGCGATTGAAGGTTTTAGCCTGTCGCCCGACCTCAAGACCATTGTCACACAGCGCAAGGCTGAGAATGCGGCGTCGTCTGAGCGCCCCGATCCGCCAGAGCGGATAGAGACCCGTGGCCCGGCTGTGGCCCCGGTTTGGGCGCAGCCCGCCGCCGCTGAGCCGGACAATGCTACGGTAAAAACGGCCACCGGCTGCTCGGCTGGGCAAGTCACGGCCAAGGCACGTATCATTCGCGACCCGCGTACTGAGAAGCTAAACCCCGGTGATATTTTGGTCGCCCGGCATACTGATCCCGGTTGGATCGCGGTGTTTGCCAATGCTTCGGCAATTGTTGTCGAGCGCGGCTCGCTGCTGTCACATTCGGCTATTGTGGCGCGCGAGCTGGGTATTCCTTGTGTTGTCGGGCTGAAAGACGCGACAAACTGGGTGATGGACGGCGAGATGCTCACGGTTGATGGTGCGGCGGGCACAGTGGAGAAATGCAATGCAACGCTCTGAAATAGAAGCCAAAGCCGCCTTTGATCACATCCGCTATGCCCAGCTTTGGGAAGATGCAGACGTGCTGACCCAAGCGCTGGGCGGTTGCAAAGGCGGCACGCTGGTCTCCATCTGTTCGGCGGGCGACAATGCGCTGGCCATGCTTGTGCTCGACCCGGCGCGGGTTGTCGTGGTTGATCTTTCGCCGGCGCAGATCGCCTGTTTGAACTTGCGGATGGGCATGTATAGCAACCTCAGCCACGCTGAGTTTTTGGAACTGATGGGTTCGCGCCCCAGTGCGCGGCGCGCCGGGCTTTTGGCTAAGGCTGTGCAAGGGCAAGAGCCGCAGATCGTCGACTTTTGGCTGAATCTGACAGATGAGGTTGTCAAACATGGCGCCGGTGGTGTTGGCAAGTTTGAGCGCTACTTTCGCATCTTTCGTACCTATCTTTTGCCGTTGGTGCATAGCCGTAAAACCATTGACGAGATCTTTGTCTCGCGCCCGCCAAAAGAGCGCAAAGCCTTCTTTGACAAACGCTTCAATACCCTGCGTTGGCGGATTTTGCTCAGCGTGTTTTTCTCGCGGTTTGTCATGGGCCGTATGGGCCGCGACAAAGCGTTTTTTGACCATGTTGAGGGCAGCCCCGCGCAGCATGTGGCCCGCCGTTTGCGCCATGCCGGGGTTGATTGTGACCCGGCGGATAACCCGTATCTGCACTGGATCATGAAGGGCACGCATGGCGATGCGCTGCCAATGGCTTGGCGGATCGAGCACTTCGAGATCATCAAATCGCGGCTTGATCGGATCGAAATTCGCCCTGGATCGCTGGAGGCTTTTGTCTCAACCGGCGAGCGGGCTGACGGGTTTAACCTGTCGGATATTTTTGAATATATGTCGGAGGATGTCTTTGCCACCGTCTACAAGTCAATTGTCGATGCCGCCGCTCCCAAAGCTCGGCTGGTCTATTGGAACATGATGGCGCCGCGCCGTGTGCCTGCCGAAATGCAGAGCAAGATCAATACGTTATCCGAAGTTGAGGACCGCCTCAAAGCTGAAGATAAAGCCTTCTTCTACTCAGATTTCGTCGTTGAAGAGGTTATCGTCGAAGAGGCCGTTTCTTGAGCATCTTCGTCCAAGTTCTTATGGCCTTCGGGTCGGTCTTGGTCTTGCTCGGGCTTATGGCTGTGGTCCGCAAACTGGCCAAATCCGTGGGGCTGAGCGCCGAAGTTCAGCGCAAGCTGGTTCATATCGGCACCGGGCTTTATGCGCTCACCTTGCCTTGGCTGTTCCCCGCCCGCTGGCCTGTTTACATGCTCATCGCCACGACGCTGGTGGTGATGGCCGTTCTGCGTCTGCCACGGTTTTCCAAAACCGGGCTGGGGGCGACCCTGCACACTATTGACCGGCGCTCTTACGGTGACTTTCTGCTGGCCCTGTCTATTGGCATTTGCTTCCTGCTGGCGCAGGGCAACCTGTTGCAATACGTGCTGCCAATCGCCGTGCTCACCCTTGCTGACGCCGCTGCCGCGCTGGCAGGCACGGTTTACGGCACTAAGCGGTTCAAGGTCGAAGAAAGCCATAAAAGCGTCGAAGGTTCGGCGGTTTTCTTTGCCGTGACGCTGGTGATCTCGCTCATCTGCCTGTTGCTCTTGGCTGATCTACCGCCGCTTAATGTGTTGGCCCTATCGCTGATGATCGCCGCCTTTGGCACCTTGGTCGAGGCGCAAAGCTGGCGCGGTTTTGACAACCTGTTTCTGCCGCTCGGCCTGCTGATCTTCCTCGCCGTGCACGGCGACAGCACATTGCCGCAGTTGGCTGTGCTCGCCGGGTTATTCGCACTCAGCCTCGCTGGCTTTCGCTATCTTGGCCCCGGACTGGGGCTCAACGCCCATACTGGCCGGGTCTATGTTGTCGTCGTGTTCTTGCTGCTGGCGGTGACGGCGGTGCAAAACGCAGCACTGCCGGTCTTGGTTTTGGTCGCCCATGCATGGTGCCGCATGAGCACCCCCTGCAACGAGAAATACCCCGATCTGGATGTCGCCGCCTCGTTGGCTTTGTTCAGCTTTGGCTGGCTGGCCTTGGGCAATGCGACCGGGTGGAACGCGATTTCATTCTACGGTCTCAGCGCCATGGGGCTGACAATGGGGCTGTGCGTGTTGGCTTTGCCGCCAGTGCGGATGCGTTTTTTTGGCAGTTTGGCAATTGCTGCCGCTCTGTTTGGCGTCCATCAGGGCGTTGTCTCGGTGAACCCGAGTAATGCGAATTGGGCCGGGCCAATGGTCGGCCCGTCGCTTGTCGTTCTGGGGTTGGTTGCGGCCGCGACCACAGCCATTCCGTGCTTTTTTGACAATGACCGGGTGATGAAACTCACGCTGTTGGCACTGGCAGTGCCGCTTGGTTATTACGGCTTTGCCCTCATGCAAATGGAGAAACCATTTTGACCAAAAAAACGCTCAAGTCCGACGGTGCCGCGGTTTCTATCTACCTCGATGCGCCTGATTGGCAGGGCAAGCCGACTGCGGCTTTGGGTGATTTTTCGTGCAAAACGCCAGAGGCCGGGGCGGATATTCTGGCCCAAGCCATAGCGCAAGTTCAGGCCGCAGGCTTAGGTCAAATTATTGGCCCAATGAGCGGTGACACTTGGCACAGCTACCGTTTTGTCAGCCAAAGCGATGGCTCGGCCCCGTTTCTGCTAGAGCCAAATAATAAGCCGCATGAGCTGGCCGTGTTCGAAGATGCTGGCTTTGCCCAGATCAGCGGCTACTTTTCGGCCAAAGTCCCGCTCGAAGCCGCCGCCAGAAACACACCGCCCGAGACGACTGATTTTACCATTGAGATGTGGGACGGTACCGACCCGGAGCGCATGTTTGGCCAAGTGTTTGAGCTGTCAGTGCAGGCCTTTGCCAACAATGCCTTCTACAAACCAATCAGCCGGGAGGACTTCTTGGCCATGTATATGCCCATCGTGCCAATGATCAAAAAAGAGCTGATCTTTTTTGCCCGCAGGCCCGATGGCAGCCTTGCCGGGTTTCTGTTTGGCATCCCAAATTACGCCGATGGCCCGCAGCCAAAGGCGGTGATCCTGAAAACCTATGCCAGCCTTTCGCGCGGGGCGGGGCAGCATTTGGCCTATGCGTTTCACCGTGCTGGTTTGGCGCAGGGCTTTGTCACCGCGATCCACGCGCTGATCCATGATGACAACCTGTCTGCCATGCGCAGTGCCGTTGAAGGGGCTGAAATATTTCGCCGCTACAGCCTGCTCGGAATGCAGCTCGATGGCTAATCTGCTGCACCATTTTGCCGCTTCCGTGCGCCGCCACCCAGACCGTGTGGCGATAATCGACGGCCAATCACGCGAGACCAGTTTTGCCGCGCTGCAAAACCGTGCCGCCGGGCTGGCCGCGGCATGGCGAGACAAGGGCATTGGGCCGGGTGACCGGGTGCTGATGGCCATGCCGGTTGACGCCGATCTTTACGCCAGCCTTGCCGCCCTGTGGCAGTTGGGCGCAACCGCCGTGTTGCCAGAGCCGGCCATGGGCCTCGCCGGGTTGCGCCACGCCGCCCGCGCCACCAAGCCTGTGGCGTTTTGCGCATCGGGTTATTACCGGGCGCTCAAATATCTGCTGCCAGAGTTGTGGTCAGTTAAGCTGCTGAGCTTTAGCCAGAGCGCTGCGGATTTTGTGGGTTACGACCCCAAAGACACCGACATAGCCCTGATCTCCTTCACCTCTGGCACCACAGGCAAGCCCAAGGCGATTGCCCGCAGTCACGGGTTCTTGATGGCCCAGCATGATGCGATTGCCCCGCTTTTGCACAGCGATAGCCCGGAGCGCGATCTGGTGGCGTTTCCGGTGTTCACCTTGATTAACATCGCGAGCGGCCAGACATCAATCTTACCAAACTGGAAGATGAGTAGGCTTGACCAGCTTGATCCTGCGCAGCTAACCGATTGGCTTACAAAGCAAAAAGCCAGCCGCGCGCTGCTGCCGCCCTCGCTTTGCGATAAGCTGGCCAAAGGCCAAAGCCCCAAAGATCTGCACACAGTGTTCACCGGCGGCGGCCCGGTTTTCCCCGATGTGGTCGCGGCGCTGACCATGCGGGTGATCAGCGTATATGGCTCAACCGAGGCCGAGCCGATTGCGCATCTGGGCGCCGAAGACGTGACGGCAGAGGACAAAGCCAAGATGCAGGCGGGTGGCGGCCTGCTTGTCGGCCATCCTGTGGCCCAGATTAATGTGCGCATCATCGGCGAAGAAATTCAGGTTGCCGGGGCGCATGTGAATGCGGGCTATCTTGACCCCAAGCATGACGCCGAGAACAAAGTGGCTGATGGTGGCGTGATTTGGCACCGCACCGGTGATGCGGGCTGTTTTGATGACCAAGGGCGGCTGTGGCTGTGGGGCCGGATTGGCACTGACATTGCCACGCCAAACGGGCAGCTGTTCCCCTTTGCCATCGAAGCCGCCGCGCGCGGCTGGGCCGGGGTGGAACATAGCGCGCTGATCGCCCTCAACGATCAGCCGGTCTTGGTGGTACAGGGCGACAGCGTGCACCGGGCCGAATGGGCCGCGGCGGCGCAGAGATTTGGCGTCGGGCAGGTGCGGCCCATCGCCAAAATCCCGATGGATGCGCGACATGGCTCAAAGATTGACCGGGCAAAGCTGCTTAAATTGTTAGGCTAGGGGGCGGCCAAAATTTCGCGGATCAGTGTGGCGGTTTCAGGCGCATTGACGATATCAAGATGGCCTACATTTTCGACAATGTGGTAGCTGCCGACCTCTGACACTGAGCTGAGCAATGGCGTGTAGCTTTCGGCCAAAAATGCTTCGTCATCGCGCCCGACTATCAGCAGAAACGGCGGTAACATGGCGATATCAGCCAAGAAATCGTCGCGCGGGGCGTAGCTGGTGTTGAGCCGGTAAGTGTAGGCGGTTGTCGCCGTGGCCCCGAGCGGGCCGTTGAGCACTTCTTGCGGCATGGCCAGTTGGATTACATCCAGATGGTTCAACGCAGTGATGGCGACCATATTGAGCATGCTTAAGCCAATCAGCCGCCGCGTCAACGGCCGGGTCCAACCGCCCGCATTGGGCCGCATGTTCGGCGCGTTATAATGAAGGTAGGGGGCGATCAAAACCGCTTGGTTTATGCGGTCGCCATAAGCCCCGCCCGCCATGCGCACAACGAGCCCACCACCAGAGGAATGTCCGGCAACAACAATGGTTTGACCGTCTTGGCGCAGCGCATCAATCAGGTCAGCAATATCCTCTTCATATTGGCCAATATGGTCAATATCACCGCGTCGCTGGGGGGCTATTCCGTGGCCGCGTAGGTCTGGCACGACGACAAAAGCTGCGTCTGAGAGCGCGATTGCAAGGGTGTCAAACTGCATGCCGTGCCAGCCAGAGCCATGAATTAAGACCAGCATGTTCTGTTGATCTGGCGCGCCATATTGGCGGACAGGCAGCTGAGAGCCGTCGCGCATTTGCACCTGTATCGGTGCCCGCACTGGGGCGCCGTCGGCGGCCAATATGTTGGTGAAATCAAGGCCACCTTGCTGGTTGGTCACCGTCTGCGGCCATTGCGACAGGATCAGACCGCCAGCAATCAGCAGGTAAATAAGGGGCGTCAGAATGATCCCACGCAGAACTTTAGACAGCATTACATTTATTCCAGTTCAAATAGGTCATGGTCTTCCAGTTCAAAAAGGTCGTGGACCGAGACTTTAAGCGCGCGGGCCAGTTTGAGCGCCAAAAGTGTCGAGGGGACAAAGACCCGGTTTTCGATTGTGTTGATGGTCTTGCGCGACACGCCAACGGCCTCGGCCATTTGCGCCTGCGTCAGCCCCGCAGCCTTGCGGTGCGCGGGCAGATTAGTGCGCAGTTTCATCGGCGGCCCTGAAGATCAAACCAGACGAAGAGCAGCAAATAGGCGGCGCCGGTCAGCGTGTCCATGGCGGCAAAAGCCACGCTCCAGCTGACCCAGCCTTGCATCAGCAACAGGCCAAAGACGGGGTAGAGCAGCAGGCTCACCCAATAGGCAAAGCGCTGGGCGCGGTGCGTGTCGGCCAGATAGCCTTCATCAACCGCTTGTTCGGTATTGCGCGGCCCGGCGGCGCGGGCGGCGAGCGTAATAATGATGCCTGAGCAGAGGCCGGCCAGGCCGGGGATCCAAAAGGGCATCGGGTCTGGTCGCCCTAAAAGCAGCGCCATGCAGGCATAGACGAGACAGATGATACCGGTGCCGCCAAGCACGAATGTGCGGATATTGGCGAGGCTGTCTGATGTGAGCATATTGACCTTCATGTAACTCATGGGTTACATTTAAGGGTGGCAGAGAGTAACGTCAAGGTTACATTTGAACCCGCCCAAAATTTCACTACATTCCAGCGCCTGGATAAAACCTAAGATTACCGCCAAACAGGTTGGAATCCGGCCCATATCCGGCGTTTATCCTCTTGCACTCCCTGCGCATTTTTTATATCCGACTAAAATACTCAGCAATTTAACAGCAAATTGCTCCGCCACTTAGATCAGCCGCGCTGATCGAGGCAGCCCAAAACTCAAACCTTGATCTTAGGGGCTTCCTACATGCGCAATCTCACCACATTTTTCTTGTTCAACAAGGCCAATAAAGCGGTCAAACTGGCGTGCCTTGCGGCGACAATGGCGGCCTCCACCGCTTACGGCGCTGAGACAACAATCCTGGTGCAGTTCAACGAATATGAAGGCGACGAAGCTTATTTTGCCCTCTATCTGGTTGACCCTGATGGCCGCTATCAGCGCACGCTTTGGGTCTCGGGCGATGAGGAACGCTGGTATGCCGATATGCCGCGCTGGTGGCGCTATTATTCGCGTAATCCGCAAGAGCTAGACGCCGTAACCGGGGCCAGCACCAAAGCAGGTGACCGGACATTAGTCCGGGTCGAGATCGACGATGCCATGCTTGATGCAGGCTATTCGATCCGGGTTGAAACCGCCGTCGAAGACCTTGAAAATCACGCGCTCGATATTGATCATCCGCTGAGCTCTGAGCAGATGGGCAACCGGATCCCCGGCACCGGTTATGTGCGCTTTCTGCGCTATAAGTGGTAAGCGGCCATGTGGCGGCGCGTTCATTCATATATTGGTCTCGGCGCGCTGCTTGTTCTTATTGCTGTGGCGCTCAGCGGTGCTGTGCTGGCGACGCGGCCTCTGCTCGAGGCGGCTTCAGCGCCTGCCGTAAATGCGGGTGAAAGCGTCGCCGCACTGGTCGAGCGCACGCTACTGGCCAACCCTGATATTGAGATCGACCGGATCAAACGACTGCCATCGGGGCGCTATGAGATGCGCTACGGCAATGGCGGGCGGCTGGTCTCTGGCGCGCTAAACCCGTTGACCGGAGAAATAGCCCCCAGCGCCAGCAAAAGCCCGCTTTATAAGTTCATGACAGACCTGCACCGGTCGCTGTTCTTGGGCAAGCTTGGCCGGGCAATCGTCGGCTTTGCCGCACTTGCTATGGGGGTGCTGTCAGTCTCGGGCCTGTTGCTGGTGATCCGCAAAACCGGCGGTATCAAAGCGCTGTTTGCACCGATCCGCGGCAAGTTTAGCGAGCGCTGGCATACAGTGCTCGGGCGGCTGGCCTTTGTGCCGCTGATCATCCTGGCAGTAACTGGTTGCTACCTTGTGCTGATTACCTTTGACGTGCTGCCCAGTGGCAGCGAAACCCCGCCGCGCATGCCAGAAAGCGCCGAGGAGCTGGCCTATGTGCCGCCGCATGAGCTGGCCGCGCTGAACGATATCGTCCTTGCCGATATGCGCGAAATCACCTTCCCGATCCCCGGCGATTGGTTTGATGTTTTTGCCCTAAAAACCAACGCGGGCCACATATTTATCGACCAGTTCACCGGCGCTCTGATCTCGACCGAACCCTATACGCTGGCTCAAAAAACCATGGAATGGATGTATCTTTTGCATACCGGCGAGGGCGCTGGGCTTTGGGCGTTGGTGCTGTTGCTTGGTGCGCTTATGGTGCCGTTTTTCTCAATCACCGGTCTGGTGGTCTGGTGGCGGCGTATTCGTGGCGGCATGGGCAAAGTTGCGGGCAATAGCCCGGCGCAGACCGCCGATACGGTTATTCTCGTCGGCTCCGAGGGCAACACGACTTGGGGCTTTGCAAAAGAGCTGCACAGCGCGCTGCGTGACAGCGGCAGCAAGGTGCATATCGCTGGGCTTGGCGGGCTACGCCCGGCCTATCCGGCAGCGCGTGAGATTATCGCGCTGGCCTCGACCTACGGCGATGGTGGCCCACCGCAAAACGCCGCTAGGTTTGAAAAACGCATGGCCGGGTTTACACCCGCGTCGGGGCAGGGCTTTAGCGTGCTGGCCTTTGGTGACACTGCGTTTTCTCACTATTGCGCCTTTGGTCAAAAAGTTGACGCCGCCTTTGCTGGCAAGAACATGGCCCGCAATATCCCCTATTTTGAGATCGACAAACAATCGTCGCAGAGCTTTGCCGCATGGGGCCAACAGCGCGGGCTGGCGCTTGATTACACCCCGCCGCGGCCCAAAACCCACAAACTGGTGCTTGAAGCACGGGCTGACTTTGGCGCTGATATTGGCGCGCCAATATCAGTGCTGCGGTTCCGGCCAGTGCGCAAAATGCGCCATGTCGCCGGTGATCTGATAGCGATATTGCCGCCGAACAGCACGATCCCGCGCTATTATTCGCTGGCCTCGGCATCGGCCGAAGGTTTCGTTGAAATATGCGTCAGCAACCGGGCAGGCGGGCTGTGCTCTGGCTATCTGTGCGGCTTGCAACAGGGCGACGAGATTGACGGCTTCATCGCCTATAACCCCGACTTTAAAATGCCGCGCCGTGATGCGGTGATCATGATTGGCGCAGGCACTGGCATTGCCCCCTTTGCCGGGATGATCCGGCAAAACCAGCGCGGCAATCCGATTGATCTATTTTGGGGTAATCGTCACCCCAACAGCGACTTTCTCTATGAGAATGAGATCAAAAGCTGGCTTGATGATGGGCGGCTCACCGCCTTCCACCCGGCTTTTTCGCGCATAGATCCAAAGAGTTATGTTCAAGATGTGCTGCGCAGATCTGAACAACACCTACGTGACAGGCTGCGCCACGGCGCAACTGTGATGGTTTGCGGTAGCCAGCAAATGGCCAGCGCCGTTCGTGCCGAGATCGACCTGCTTGCAGGCGATGTTGGTACCTCTCTCGCCGCGCTGAAACGGGCCCGGCGGTACCGCGAGGATGTGTATTAAACCACCCCTCGCACTGGCATTTCGCAAAAACACAACACATGGGAATGAGTTATGAGAATCCTAAATACATCTATCTTTGGTCTGGCGCTAAGCGGGCTGCTAGCAACATCCGTTTGGGCCGAAAACCCTATGGTCGAGGCTGATTTCTGGGAGGAAGCCACCCTCGCATCGGTGCAAGAAACCGTGGCCGCTGGTAACGCTGCCAATGATATTACATCAAACGGTTACACCCCGCTGATCCGCGCCCTGCGCGGCGGTGCCTCGGTTGAAATGGTCGACTATTTGCTGGCCCAAGGCGCAGATATTAACCGGCTGGGTCATGATGGCCGCCCAGCTATCTTTTGGGCCTCACGTTACGGCAACCTTGAGATGGTCAACCACGTGCTCGATCTGGGCGCAGACCTGACCATCCCTGACGATTCTGGCCGCAACCCGACGCTTTATGCCGCCTTTGGCCAAAGCGACCCTGCCGTGTTCCAGCGTCTTGTTGATGCCGGTTTGGACATTAACGAAGTCGACGATTCTGGCCGCAACGCGGTTCTGTCAGCTGCCTATTACAACCCATCGCTCGACGTGGTGAACCTGCTTGTCGAGATGGGCGGCGACCTGTCGGCCAAGACCACAAACGGCCAAGATGCGTTCATGATCGCCGCCTCGCGCAACGCATCACTTGAAGTTGTGCAAGCCATGCAGCCGCTCAGCAACGATGTGCATGCGACCACAGATGAGGGCGACGATGCACTGCTTTTGGCCGCCTACCGCAACGCTTCGCTCGACGTGATCACCTATCTCGAAGAGATGGGTTTTGACGGCGCAGCAACCAATGATGCGGGCCGCAATGCGCTCTCGATCGCGGTATACCGCAACGAAATTGAGGTCGTGCAGCACTTCCTTGACCAAGGTTTGGACGTGAATGCAGCCGATGCGTCAGGCCGCACACCTTTGGCCCATGCGATGGAGCGCGGCTCGGTTGAGGTCGTTGAGTTGCTCATTGCTTCTGGCGCTGACGTGAACGCGGCCGATGCAGAGGGCAACACGCCCATCTTGTTTGCTGCCGCGCGCAGCCGCAGTGGTGTTGATGAGATCGTGGCCGCTTTGGCCGGGGCGGGCGCTGATCTGGCAGTGGTAAATGCCGACGGGCTCACCGGCCTGATGTCTGCTGCACGGCTCGACCATTCGCTCGACGTGATCACAACCTTTGTCGACGGTGGCGTGGCCATCAACGCGGTTGACGGTGATCTGCAATCAGCGCTGATGCGGGCGGCGACCAACACGTCAGACCCGGCCGTGATCGCCTATCTGCTGGAGCATGGCGCTGATGCATCGCTGGCCGATGATTTTGGCGACACAGCTTATGAGCTGGCTGCTGACAATGAAAAGCTAGCCGGTACAGATGCGGCTGATCTAATCAAAGCTGCAATGTAGGCGCTCTGAGCGGGCCCGGAAAATTGACCGGGCCCGCCCTATTTAAGAGATTGATATGACACATATATTGCCCATCACCCAAGCCACGGGCGAAACCATGGGCGGGCAATGGGCGTTGCGCTACTGGGGCGCTGCTCCGCCCAGCCAAGTGGCTGTTGCGGCGGTGGTTCAGGCGGCTTTTGACAAGATCGACACTCAGATGTCACCCTATAAAAGCCACTCGGATATTTGCCGGTTTAACCGCGCGCCCGTTAATGAATGGGTCGAAATTCCGCCCGAAATGGCCCAAGTCGTGGCCGCCGGGCTAGAAATTGGTGCGCTAAGCGGCGGCGCGCTTGATATCACTATTGGCGCATTGGTTAATATGTGGGGCTTTGGGCCCGTAGCCAAACCCCTGAGCCTGCCTGCCGCGGCTGAGCGCGACGCCGCGCTGCGGGTCACGGGGCTGCAAAACTTAAGCCTGTCAGATAGTGGCACATATCTGCGCAAAACCGCCGCCCTCCAGCTTGATCTTTGTGCGGCGGCCAAGGGCTACGGCGTTGACCATGTCGCCGCCTGTTTGCGCGGGCTGGGGCTCACGCACTTTATCATCGAGGCGGCGGGCGAGGCGCTGGCCTGCGGCGCGCGGCCAGATGGCACGCCTTGGCTGATAGGCGTTGAGCTGCCAGTGCCGGGCAAAAGCCTGCTTTTGTCGCGCCTCGCGCTGCGCGATATGGCCGTCGCCTCATCGGGGCAATACCGCAATTTTGCCACCATCGACGGCCAAGATATGTGTCATATGATAGATCCGCAAACCGGCATGCCGATTAGTGACCCGCTGCTGTCTGTTTGTGTGGTTGATAAGAGCTGTATGCGCGCCGATGCGCTGGCCACGGCCCTGATGGCGCTGGGCGCTGATAAGGGCCGAGCAATGGCCGTAAAACAGCAGATCGACGCGCTGTTTATGATCAAATCAGCCGAGGGGTTTTGGCAAATTGCCACGGGGCATTTTGAAAACCACCTCGCTAAAGTTTCGGTTTAGGCGGGCTTTTTCCATGTCCAGGCCAGCCAGAAAATATAGACGGTCGTGCTGATCTCTATCACCGCAAAGAACAGGTAATAGCTGGTAAAACCAGTGAACAAAGTGGCGACCATGGCGGCGGTGCTCAACGCGCCACCAAACAGGTTGGCCCAGCGGTTTGACCGCTGCGGCAGAATGCGTGACAGCAGGACCAGCGCGATTGAGACCTCCATTAAAATGCCGGCTATGAGCAAAAACGTCTCGGTTATTTTCATACCGCCAACGTCGCCAGTCAGAAACTGGCTGAGCAAGTTTGCATCCATCAACCCAACGACATCGCAGTAGAGATAGTTGAATATGACAAAGATCCACAGCGTTGAAAGCAGGGTCTTGCGGTCAAGTGTTGGGGCGAGGCTTTTCATGCGTTTTCCTTTATGCGCTGTGTTGTTGCAGGGCTAGCACGGCTGCTCTCACTCGAGAATTGACCAATTTGGTTTGTTCTTTATGCGTATTTGCATGGATGATCGGCGCGAAACCTTAGACTGGAGCCGGGCAAGGGCCTTTCTGGCCACGGCGCAAGGAGCGCGCCGCCAAGCGCCGCCTTTCTGCCGCGCCTGACTATTTGGCCCGTTCTGACTATTTGGCCCGTCCTGACTATTTGGCTCGTATTGGCACGCCAACCATGGTGGCAGATCTTGCGGCGGCGGATCTTATGAAGATCAACCGCGCGGGCGGCATGATGGGGGCTTAACGGCCTCGGCATGGGGCTGAGCCGGGCTAATTATCCGCTACTGGTTGAGAACCATGTGGTCATGTTTGAGCCGGCCAAACAGGGCTCGCGGTGAGCGGATTGGCGACGCCGAGCCGATATTGCGCCGATGCCGTTGCCAATTTGGCTTGGTGTTCACCCAGAAATGAAAACCAACCGCTGTCTGTGCCGGGTATGGGATTTTTTGATGGAAGAGATTAGCTAAACGGCACCCCTGCTTAGCGCTGAAACCGGCCATTGAAACCCCTTGCTGCGCCGGGCAGCCCTGCGCCAGTTAACGGCGCATAAAACGAAGCGGGCCATTTGACTGCCACACCGGCAGATTGCATCGGCCCGCGCCGCTAACACGGCAAATCGCCCAAAATTCCACCGCAAACCGCAAATGCCGCAATGTAAAATCTTAAAATTGCTTGCCATTTGCCCGGTCCTGCCAAAGGATCAACCTGTCCGCGCCAGATATGGGCGCGCGCTGCTACTGCTTTTTGGTTCGGTGCCTGCCGCGCCATTATTAACAATAACAATTCAGGGAGAAATCACATGACCATCAGGACACATCTTCTTGGCGGCTCGGCCGCTATTCTTGTCAGCTTTGCTGGCGCTGCATGGGCCGAGACCCACCCAATGACCGGCGAAGAGCTGGCCGCAGACCAAACTTTTGTCTACCGCGTGCTTGATGAGCACAGCTCCGTTGATCCGGGCGTCGTCGAAGACGTTTCAGGCTCCGAGCTGGTGCGCGACCTTTTTGAAGGTCTGATGAACCAAGACGAAGACGGCAATCTTGAGCCGGGCGTTGCCACTGGCTTTGATGTCTCTGATGATGGCATGACCTATACGTTCCATCTGCGCCCCGAGGCCATGTGGTCCAACGGTGACCCGGTTGTCGCTGGCGACTTTGTCTATGCTTGGCGGCGCGCTGCAAGCCCCGAGCTGGCCTCTCCCTATGCTTGGTATATTGAGCTGATGAGCATTGAGAATGGTGCCGCGGTTATCGCAGGCGACATGATGGGCGAAGACCTTGGCGTTGCCGCCCCTGATGACCACACCTTTGTTGTCACGCTGACCGCACCTCTGCCGTATTTCGCACAGATGACCACGCATGGCACGACATTCCCCGTGCACCAAGCCACTGTCGAAGAGTTCGGCGATGCCTGGACCCGCCCTGAAAATATGGTTTCCAACGGCGCATACATCTTGACCGAGCATGTGCCGCAAGAGCGCTCGGTGCGGGAGCGCAATGAGCTGTATTGGGACAATGAGCATACGATCATCGACAAGGTCGTGGCTCTGGTGATCAATGACGAAAACGTCGCTCTGACCCGTTGGAAAGCTGGCGAGCTGGACCGGACCGAAGTGCCTGCTGGGCAGTTCCCATCATTGATGGCTGAATATCCTGATGAGACCATCAGCTTCCCGCGTCTGTGCTCCTACTATTACAACTTCAACCTTGGCCCCAATGGCCCAGAGTTCTTGCAAGATGTACGTGTGCGCCAAGCGCTGAGCCTCGCGGTTGACCGCTCAATCATCACCGAAGCCGTGCTGGCTGGCGGCCAATGGGAAGCTTATACGTTTACACCCGCCGCCACGGCCGGCTTTACCGTGCCGGATGTTGAAATCGCTGGCATGACCCAAGACGAGCGCAATGCGCGCGCTGTTGAGCTGATGGCCGAGGCTGGCTACGGCCCTGACAATCCACTCAGCGTAGACGTGCTTTACAACACCTCTGAGGCACACCAGTCGATCGCCGTGGCGATCAGCCAGATGTGGAAGCAAACGCTCGGTGTCGAGACAACACTTGCCAACCAAGAATGGCAAACCTTCCTCGAAGCCCGTGGCAATGGCGACTATCAGATCAGCCGCGCTGGCTGGTGTGGCGACTATAACGAAGCCTCAACCTTCCTTGACCTGATGCAGTCCAACTCGGGCTATAATGACAGCAAATACAACAACCCTGAAGTTGACCAAATGCTGTCAGACGCAAAGGTCTCCGACGACCCACAGGCGCTTTACACCGCCGTTGAAGACGCTATCGCGGCAGATGTACCTATCCTGCCAATCTACCATTATGCAGGCAATTACATGATGGATAGCGATGTTGGAAACTGGCCAACGGCCAATGTTCAGCAGAACTGGTACTCGCGTAACCTTTATATGCTCGCAGAGTAACGGCCCCCGGCCGTCTCAACGCCCGTGCCTCCCCAATTGCGGGGGGCGCGGGTCGCCACGCGTTTTCGCTTAGCTGCTGTATATAAATGAGGCTGCAATGATTGCCTATATCCTCCGACGACTGGGCGTTGCCATTCCGACGCTGCTGATCCTTGTGATCATTTCATTTGTCCTGATGCATTATGCGCCGGGTGGCCCGTTTAACTCTGAGCGCCCATTGCCGCCAGAAGTGCTGGCCAATATCGAAGCCAAATACGGGCTCGATCAACCGTTTTGGAAACAGGTGACCAATTACATCTGGGGCGTTGTTACCCAGTTCGATTTTGGCCCGTCGTTTCAATATAAAGACCGCAGCGTCAATGACATCATTGCCCAAGGTTTTCCGGTCACGCTCACCTATGGTGGCTGGTCGTTCCTCTTGGCTGTTAGCGTCGGTGTGACGCTGGGTGTTTTCGCAGCGATCTATCAGAATTCATGGCTCGACTATTTCGCCGTTGGCATCTCTATCGGCGCGCAAGTGCTGCCCAACTTCGTCATGGCCCCAATCTTGTTGCTGGTCTTCACGCTCTGGCTCGGCTGGTTGCCTGGCGGCGGCTGGAATGGTGGCGCATATCCGAACTTGGTCATGCCGGTTCTGGCGCTCTCAACATCTTATATGGCCTCCATCGCCCGGCTGACACGCTCGTCTATGCTCGAAGTGCTCAACACCAACTTTATCCGCACAGCGAGGGCCAAGGGCCTGCCGATGCACCGGGTCATCACCCATCATGCGCTCAAGCCCGCCATGTTGCCGGTTATCTCTTATCTCGGGCCAGCTTTTGTGGCCATGGTCACAGGCTCTGTGGTGATCGATGTCTACTTCTCGACCGGCGGCATTGGCCAATATTTCGTCAACTCGGCGTTCAACCGCGACTATTCGGTGATCATGGGCATCACTATTCTGGTGGGCACAATGACCATCATTTTCAACCTTCTGGCCGACGTGCTTTATGCATGGACCGACCCGAAGATTCGGTACTGAGGGGCTGTTATGAGAATATCACATGAAGCCAACAAATCCCTCGAAGCGGCGGCCGACTTGGCCAGCATCCAGGGCCGCTCCTTGTGGCAAGATGCACGCGCCCGGTTCATGGCCAATAAGGCGGCAATGGTGTCGCTGTTCGTGCTGCTCTTGGTCACTATCTTTGCCACGGTGGGCTGGTGGGTTGCGCGCTTTGAGCATGATTTCATTGATTTTAGCTTGATCGGGGCCAATGCCTATAAAGGCGTGCCGAGCTTCGAGACCGGCCATTACTTTGGAACCGACAAAGACGGGCGTGACTTGTTTGCGCGCACGGTTCAGGGCACCGGCATCTCGCTGATGATCGGCGTTATTGGCGCCGGTGTTGCCGGTGTTGTCGGCACGCTCTACGGCGCGGTCGCTGGTTATTTTGGTGGCCGGATAGACGGGATCATGATGCGCACCGTTGATGTGCTCATGTCGATCCCGTTCATGTTCGTGCTGATCATCATGTTGGTGATCTTTGACCGCTCAATCCTCATGCTCTTTGTCGGCATTAGCCTGATCTCATGGCTCGACATGGCGCGTATTGCCCGTGGCCAAACCTTGACGATCAAGAACAAAGAATTTGTCGAGGCGGCGGCGGCAACCGGGGTCAAACCATTGACCATCATCCTGCGCCATATCACGCCAAACCTGTTCGGCATCGTCGTGGTCTACATGACCATTCTCGTGCCCTCGATGATCCTGACAGAGAGCTTCATCAGCTTCCTCGGGCTTGGCGTGCAAGAGCCAACCACATCGCTGGGCAAGCTGATCGCCGATGGGGCAGGGCAGATGCAATATGGCACGCTCTGGCAGCTGTATTTCCCACTTTCTTTCTTCGTCGTCATCATCTTCGCCTTCTTCTTTGTTGGCGACGGGTTGCGCGACGCACTTGATCCAAAGGATCGCTGAAAATGGCATTATTTGAAATCAAAGACCTCAATGTCGTTTTTCAAACCAATGACGGGCCGGTCAACGCGGTAAACGGTGTCAGCCTGTCACTTGATGCGGGCGAGACGCTGGCGATTGTCGGCGAAAGCGGCTCTGGCAAGAGCCAAACCGCCTTTGCCGCCATGGGCCTTTTGGCCCGCAACGGCGCCGCCACCGGCGCCGTGCTCTATGAGGGCCGTGATCTGCTCAAAATGAGCGAGCGGGAGCTGAATAAGGTCCGCAGCCAGAAAATGGCGATGATCTTTCAAGACCCAATGACCTCGCTCAACCCCTATATGCGGATCTCTGATCAGATGGCCGAAGTGCTGGTTCTGCACCAAGGTATCAGCAAAAAAGCGGCGATTGCCGAATCGGTGCGGATGCTCGACGCCGTGCGTATCCCCGATGCGGCGCAGCGTATTCGCGACTATCCGCATGAGTTCTCGGGCGGTATGCGCCAGCGGATCATGATCGGCATGTCGCTGCTGTGCCAGCCCAGCCTGATCATTGCTGATGAGCCGACCACGGCGCTGGATGTAACCGTGCAAGCCCAGATTATGAATTTGTTGGGTGACATTCGCAAAGACTTTGGCACGGCGATCATTCTGATCACCCATGACCTTGGTATCGTTGCCGATTTTTGCGACCGTGTGCTGGTTATGTATGGCGGCCAGATCATGGAAGAGGCGGCCACAGAGCCGCTTTTTGCCGCCCCTACGCACCCCTATACGCGCGGTTTGCTCGATGCCGTGCCGCGGCTAGACCGTGACGAAGAAGAGCTGCGCACCATTGCCGGTGACCCGCCCGACATGTCAAACCTGCCGCCCGGCTGCCCGTTTGCGCCACGCTGCACTGTCAAAGTCGATGCCTGCGACGTCACCCGGCCGCCGCTTGTCGGCACCCCTCCGGGGCTGCTGCGCGCCTGCCATGTTCCGGTCGAAGGGATGCAGTTATGAGCACTTCCCAAACCACACCGCTGCTGCGCCTCAATGATGTGCGCGTCACATTCGACATCCGCCCCCACGGCGCGTGGCCCTGGACCCCGCCGCTCAAACTGCATGCCGTTGGCGGCGTGTCGCTTGATGTGATGCCCGGCGAGACCTTGGGTATTGTCGGCGAAAGCGGCTCTGGCAAATCGACCCTGGCGCGGGCGATCATTGGCACTGTGCCAACCGCTGGCGGCACTATTGAGTTTGAGGGCGAAGACCTTGCTGCCATGACACCGGCGCATCGGCGCGCCCACCGCCGTCATGTTCAAATGGTGTTTCAAGACCCGCTTGCGGCGCTTAACCCACGGATGAATGTTGGCGATATCATTGCCGAGCCGCTGATCACCCACGAGCCGCATTTGCCCAAAGCCGAAATGCGCAAACGGGTGCAAGAGCTGATGGAACGGGTGGGGCTGCTGCCAAACCTGATCAACCGCTATCCGCATGAGTTTTCCGGCGGCCAATGTCAGCGGATCGGCATTGCCCGGGCGCTGATCTTGCGGCCCAAGCTGTTGGTATGTGACGAGCCGGTCTCAGCTTTGGATGTGTCTGTGCAGGCGCAAGTGGTTAACCTGCTGCGCGAATTGCAGCGCGAAATGAACTTGTCGATGATCTTCATCGCCCATGATCTGTCGGTGGTGAAGCATGTCTCTGACCGGATTGTGGTCATGTATCTGGGCAAGCTGATGGAGGGCGCGCCGTCTGATACGCTGATCAAACACCCCGAGCATCCCTATACGCAGGCGCTGATTGCTTCAGTGCCAATCCCTGATCCTGTCAAGGAACGTGCACGGATCAGGCCGATTTTGGAGGGTGATTTGCCGTCGCCGCTGAGCCCGCCTTCGGGCTGTGTTTTCAGAACACGCTGCCCGATTGCCGGGCCTGAATGTGCGCAGCCGCAACCAGCTGCGGCGCAGCTCGGTCCAGCACATCATGTGGCTTGTCCAAAACATGGGCCAGCGCCGCAATTGGCCACGGCCTAGCGCCTATATAGCCGCGCCCATTTACGGGCGCGGCCAAATATCAGCGGGCCAACCAGCCGCCATCAACCGCCATAACAGTGCCATGCACATAGTCAGACGCGGCCGATGCTAAGTAGACTGCGGCCCCGGCAATCGCCTCGGGCTTGCCCCAGCTCCCGGCGGGAATACGGTCCAAAATTGCTTTGTTACGGGCCGGATCGTCGCGCAATGCTTGGGTGTTGTTGGTGGCAATATAGCCGGGGGCGATGGCGTTTACATTGATGCCCTTCGCTGCCCATTCGCAGGCCAATAGCCGGGTCAGCCCGGCCACACCGCTTTTGCTGGCCGTATATGACGGAATACGAATGCCGCCCTGAAATGACAGCAGCGAGGCAATGTTGATAATTTTTCCAGAGCCGCGTGGGATCATAGTTTTGGCCACGGCTTGGGTTAGAAAGAACAATGATTTCAGGTTGATATCCATGACATCATCCCAGTCGGCTTCGGTAAAATCAATCGCATCTGCGCGGCGGATAATGCCCGCATTATTGACGAGGATATCAACCGCGCCGCCCCATTCGACGGCTTCATCAACGACGCTTTGCAACGGCTCCAGCGTGGCCAGATCAGCCTTAATGGCGTGAAAACCAGCGCCAATCATTTGCGCGGTCTCACCCATGCCAGACCGGCCAACGCCGATAACCCGCGCCCCAGCCTGCGCCAGCCCAACGGCTATCGCTTGGCCGATGCCAGTATTTGCGCCGGTCACAAGCGCCACTTTTCCGCTCAGATCAAAGGGGTTGCTCATCGCAAATCCTCCATGGCAATGAAGTCCATATCGGTAAAATCTTGGTTGTCGCCAGCCATTGACCAGATGAAGGCGTAACGCCCGGTGCCTGCACCGCAATGGATAGACCAGCCCGGCGACAGGATGGCTTGTTCATTGGCGATAACCATGTGCCGGGTCTCGGCAGGCTCGCCCATAAAGTGGAAAACTCGCGTCTCTGGGGCCATATCAAAATAGAGATACACTTCGGACCGACGGTCATGAATATGCGCGGGCATGGTGTTCCAAACCGAGCCATCCTCAATGGATGTCATGCCCATAACAAGCTGACAACTATCGCAAATATCGGGGTGAATGTATTGGCGCAGCACCCGCTTATTGGCGTCGCTCTGGCTGCCAAGATCAAGCCTATTGGCTTGGTCGGCGGTGATTTTGCGGATCTTGTAACGGTGATGCGCCGGGGTGCTGACAAGATAGAACTTGGCCGGGTTGGCGGCATCATCGCTCGTAAAGCTGACATCTGTGCAGCCCATGGGCAGGTAAAGACAGTCAGACATTTGCAGCGCAAATTCTTCGCCATCAACCGTCACACGGCCCGCGCCGCCAACAACAAAGACCCCCATCTCGCGCCGGGCCAAAAACACATCTGAGCCGATGGCTTTGGACGAGCGCAGCACCAGCGGCTCGGATAGCGGCATGGCGCCGCCAACCACAGTTCTGTCGAGATGCGAGTAGCACAGGCTAATTTTGCCGGGCACAAACACCGTGTCGATCAAGAAATTACTGCGCAACGCCGCTGTGTCAAAGCCTTTGGCTTCATCCGGGCTGATCGCCTGTCTTATTTCAATTGTCATTTGGGCTCCTGCTTATGCCTTTTACCGGGTTTTATCTAGTATACATCTAAATTGCCCAGCATAAAGCCCCCGGCTTACCCGTCACTCCCTTTGCGCCCGAAAAGCACAGCATTGGCCTTGGCTTTTTCAGCGTCGGTTTGCTTGCGGTCGCGAATGTCGGAGGCCAGCGCGCGGCCCCGTTGCACGGCAGGGCGTTGGCCCAGCTCATCAAGCCAGCGCGCAAGGTTCGGCTTGTCATCGAGCGTTTGCTCCTGGCCCTCCCAAAGCACCGCCCACGGCCAGATTGCCATATCGGCAATCGTATAGTTGCTGCCTGCAACATAATGCGACTTGCCCAGCTGCGTATCGAGCACTTTGAGCAGCCGCCCGGTCTCGGCCCGGTAGCGGTCTTGCGCATAGGGCAGTACGTGGGGCGGCTCAAGGCCGGGCGCGTATTTTAGGAAATGATGTGCCTGACCGGCCATTGGCCCAAGCCCGCCCATCTGCCACATAAGCCACTGATCAACAGCGATATTTTCGCGCTCAGTTTTGCCATAAAACAGCCCGGTCTTGCGCGCCAGATATTGCAAAATTGCCCCTGATTCAAAGATTGAAATCGGCGTGCCATCCGGCCCGTCAGGATCAATAATCGCGGGCATTCTGTTATTGGGCGCAATCGCCAAAAAGCTAGGCGCAAACTGCTCGCCCGCACCGATATTGACCAGCCTAAGGTCGTAGGGCAGCGCCATTTCCTCAAGTGCTATCGAGATTTTCCAGCCGTTTGGCGTTGGCCAATAATAGAGTTCAATCGGGGCGGTCATAGCCAGCCTTTCGGGGTTGGGGTATTTGGACTTATCAACCACTCTGCAGCGCCCAATTGCAAGACCAAGCCGGCGTAAACCGGTGCTTGACGCCGCTCTTTTGCCGCTCTAGGTATCGATTGTGGCGATTTGTTACCGGATTGCGGGCCACGTTAAATATGCTGCTAAAGAGGGTCTGTGGTGTGTTTTGCCCTGATACCTTTACCGGTGTTGGGGTTTTTTATTGGGCGCATCAGAGGCGCCACGGAGATACAGATCATGACCGACTGGGACAAACGCACAAAAGCTGTGCATGCAGGCACAAGACGCAGCCAATATGGCGAAGTGTCTGAGGCAATTTTTATGACCCAAGGCTTTGTTTACGACAGCGCCGAGCAAGCCGAAGCGCGGTTTATTGAAACCGGCCCCGATGAGTTCATCTATGCCCGCTACGGCAACCCAACGGTGCGGATGTTCGAAGAGCGCATTGCCGCGATTGAGGGCGCTGAAGATGCCTTCGCCACCGCCAGCGGTATGGCGGCGGTCAACGCAGCCCTGACATCCATGCTCAAAGCGGGCGATCATGTGGTCTCGGCCCGCGCGCTGTTTGGCTCATGTCTCTATGTGCTCGAAGATGTGCTGGGCCGTTTTGGTGTCGATGTCACCTTTGTAGATGGCACGGATTTGGCGCAATGGCGCGCGGCAATGCGGCCTGACACCAAGGCTGTGTTCTTCGAATCCGTGTCTAACCCAACGCTTGAAGTCATTGATATTAGAGCCGTATCCGAGATCGCACATAAGGTCGGCGCGGTGGTGATTATCGACAATGTGTTTGCCACGCCGGTCTATTCAGACGCGTTCGCGCAGGGCGCTGACGTGGTGGTCTATTCGGCCACCAAACATATTGACGGGCAGGGCCGGGCCTTAGGCGGCGTTATCCTTGGCACCAAGGAATACATCCGCAAAACCGCCGAACCCTACCTCAAACATACCGGCGGCTCGCTGTCGCCAATGAATGCGTGGCTGATGCTCAAAGGTCTGGAAACTTTGGATCTGCGGGTGCGGGCGCAGGCGGCAGCTGCGGCCGAGATCGCGCAGGCTTTGGTCGATGGTGGCCAACGCGAGGCCGTGCTCTATCCGGGCTTGGCTGATCATCCGCAACACGCGCTGGCCATGGCGCAGATGGGCGCTGGTGGCACGGTGCTGTCAATTGATGTGGGCTCTAAAGAAGCGGCGTTCCGTTTCCTCAATGCCTTGGAAATCATCATTATTTCCAACAATCTGGGCGATGCAAAGTCGATTGTCACCCACCCGGCAACCACCACGCATTCGCGGCTTGAAGATGATGTTAAAGCCCAGCTCGGTATCTCACCGGGCCTGCTGCGGCTGTCCATCGGGCTGGAAGCGCCGCATGATCTGTTGGCCGATATTAACGCCGCTCTAGCCGCTAGCCGTAAC
>JAESRD010000285.1 GCA_016764835.1 Paracoccaceae bacterium
CGAGCCTGTGCAAAAGGGCGATATCGCTGATGCGCGAGCAGCTCGAAGAGCCGGTCTCGATATCGAGCCTGTGTGCAACGCTCAAATGCGGCCGCCACGGGCTTGAGCGCGCGTTCAAGGACGAGCTGGGCGCACCGCCCAAGACCATATACCGCCGAATTCGGCTGACCGCAGCGCGGCGCTACGCAGAGCAAACCAGCCTGCCGATTGCCGAGATATCTATGCGCTGTGGCTACCATGACCCGAGCGCTATGACCCGTGCGTTTCGGCATGAATTTGGCATGGTACCGCGTGATTTGCGGCCACAGTAGACAATAAATAACGGGCGAATACTGCCCGATAATAAACAAACAGTCGCTCAATATCGACTGCAAAAAAAGACAACAACTGGGAGAACACGATGACAAATGAACTAAAATATCTATCCGACCGGGTCGCGCGCGGCTTTCTAAACCGCCGCTCATTCATGGGCCGGGCCGCTGCTGTTGGCGTTACAGCCGCTGCTGCCAGCACTATGCTGGCGTCAGCCGTTCAGGCCGCTGGCCCGGTTGCAGGCGGCACTTTGCGCGTCGGCATTCAGGGTGGTTCCTCCACCGATACGCTCGACCCAGCCTTGTCGGCCAATGCGACAGCCTCTCAGGTGTCGCGTCTTTGGGGCGAGCCACTGCTCGAATTGGCCGAAGAAGGGGGTCTTGATTACCGCCTGGCCGAAGAGTTTTCGGCCTCGGCTGATGCCAAGACATGGACTTTCAAAATCCGCTCTGGTGTGACGTTTAGCAACGGCAAAACCCTGACGGCTGACGACGTTCTGGCAACAATCGAGCGCCATGCTGGCGAAGATTCGCAGTCGGGCGCGCTCGGCTTGCTGCGCGGCATCGAATCGATGAGTGTTGACGGCGAGAACTTTATTCTCGTGCTGGATACGCCAAACGCTGACCTGCCCTATTTGCTGACCGATTATCACCTGATGATCCAGCCAAATGGCGGCAAAGATGACCCAACTGCGGCCATCGGCACCGGCCCATATGTGCTAAAGGCCAATGAGCCCGGCGTGCGCCATGTGTTTGAAAAGAACCACGATTACTGGAATGACGAGCTTGGCCATGCCGAAACCGTTGAGCTGCTGGTTATCAATGATGACACGGCCCGGGTTGCCGCTTTGCAATCTGGTCAGGTTCATATCATCAACCGGGTGCCACCGCGGGTTGCCTCCTTGGTTGGCCGTATGGGCGGTGTGACCGTGCATTCGACCCCAAGTGCTGGGCATTATGTGTTTATCATGCATGCCAATACCGCGCCGTTCGACAATAACGATCTGCGTCTGGCGCTGAAATACGCGATCAACCGCGAAGAGATGGTTGAGAAGGTTCTGTTTGGCAACGGTTCAGTTGGTAACGACACGCCAATCAATGACAGCTACCCGCTGTTTTCAGATGACATGGAGCAGCGTACTTATGATCCAGAAAAGGCAGCCTTCCACTATGCCGCTTCTGGCCATGAAGGCTCTGTCTTGCTGCGGACATCTGACAATTCCTTCCCCGGCGCGCCTGACGCGTCGCAGCTGTACCAACAGAGCGCTGCTGCCGCCGGTATCACGCTTGATATCCGCCGCGAGCCGAATGATGGCTACTGGTCTGAGGTCTGGAACAAGCAGCCATTCTGTACCAGCTATTGGGGCGGCCGTGCGACGCAAGACGCTATGTTCTCAACCGCTTATCTGTCATCGGCAGATTGGAATGACACGCGCTTCTTCCATGAAGGTTTCGACGCCATGCTCTATGCAGCGCGCTCCGAGCTGGACCAAACCGTGCGTCAGCAGATCTACCGCGATATGAGCACGATTGTGCGTGATGAGGGCGGCTTGATCTGCCCAATGTTTAACAACTTCATTGATGCCCAATCTGACGGTATCGAAGGGTGGCGCACAAGCAAGGGGTTCGATCTTATGAACTTCTACGCCCCAATGAAGATGTGGGTCACCGAGTAAATGATCCTCGTCATAAAGCTAATTTCCCAGCGCGTTGCGCTGGGAATACTTTTATTGTTTGCCGTTTCAGTGCTGATCTTCGCGGGCACGCAAATCCTGCCCGGCGATCTGGCACAAAGCATTTTAGGCCAATCGGCCACGCCAGAGGCTTTGGCCAATCTGCGGGCCGAACTTGGCCTCAATGATCCTGCATTTTCACGGTATTTTCAGTGGCTCACCGGGCTGATGCACGGTGATCTTGGGACGGCTTTGTCCAACGGCCAGGCAATTGGTCCGCAGATCGGCAAACGCCTTGGCAACACGATGTTTCTGGCCGCCACGGCGGCGATCATCGCCGTGCCGCTGTCGATCTTCCTTGGCCTGCTGGCAGTGCGCTACCGCAACCGCTGGCCAGACAAGCTGATATCGGGCGTCACCCTCGCCTCGATCTCGCTGCCTGAGTTCTTCATCGGCTATGTGTTGATCTATTTCTTCGCCGTCAAATGGCGCATTTTTCCATCCGTGGCCACGGTCTATGACAGTATGAGCCTGCTGGAAAAGCTAAACGCCATTGCCCTGCCCGTCGCGGTGCTGACGCTTGTGGTGTTGGCGCATATGATGCGCATGACCCGGGCCGCGATCCTCAATGTGATGCAATCGGCCTATATTGAAACCGCCGAGCTAAAGGGCCTGTCGGCCTTTAAGGTCATTGCCCGTCACGCTTTTCCCAATGCCATTTCACCAATTGTGAATGTGGTGATGCTCAACCTCGCCTACCTTGTGGTCGGCGTTGTCGTGGTCGAAGTGATCTTCGTCTATCCCGGCATGGGCCAATATCTGGTTGACCACGTCTCCAAACGTGACGTGCCGGTGGTGCAGGCCTGCGGGCTGATATTCGCCGCCGTTTATGTGGTGCTCAACCTTATCGCCGACATCGTTGCTATTTTGAGCAATCCAAGATTGAGGCACCCAAAATGAGGATCCCAATTTCAGCCCTCATTGGGCTTATCATCACCGGTGGCTTCTTTCTCACCGCCGTCTTTGCCCCGCTCATTGCCCCTTACGGCATGGCCGAAATCGTCGGCGATGTCTGGGAGCCGCGCTCAGCCGAGCACCTGCTCGGCACCGACAATATTGGCCGCGATCTGCTGACAAGGCTTATCTATGGCGGCCGCACCACGATCTTCATCGCCTCGCTGGCGACGATCATCTCATTCTCACTCGGTGGCTTTCTGGGGCTGACGGCGGTGGTTGCTGGCGGCTGGGTAGACCAAGTCATGTCGCGCCTTGTTGACCTGCTTATGTCGATCCCGTCGCTGATCTTCGCTCTGGTGATCCTGTCGGTCATGCCGGTGACCATCCCGGTGCTGATCTTGGTCATGGGCCTGTTGGACTCGACCCGTGTCTACCGGCTGTCGCGCGCCGTGGCAGTCGATATCAACGTCATGGATTTTGTCGAATCGGCCAAGTTGCGCGGCGAGAAACGCAGCTGGATCATCTTTCGTGAGATCTTGCCAAACGCTTTGTCGCCCTTGGTGGCCGAGCTGGGCTTGCGCTTTATCTTCGCCGTCTTGTTCCTCTCAACCCTGTCTTTCCTTGGCCTTGGCGTGCAACCGCCTGCCTCTGACTGGGGCGGCATGGTGAAGGAAAACAAAGAGGGCATTATCTTTGGCATCGGGGCGGCTTTGGTGCCAGCGGCTGCAATCGCTACTTTGGCGATTTCGGTCAATCTGATTGCCGATTGGGTTCTTAACCGAACCTCAGATTTGAAAGGAGGTCGCGGTGGCTGATCTACTTCTCGACATTCGCAATCTGCGCATTAGCGCGACGATCTATCCGCCCGGTGAGCCGGCCAAAGAGTTGGTCATCGTTGAGAGCGTCGATCTGACGCTCGAGAAGGGCAAAGTGCTGGGGCTAATCGGAGAATCTGGGGCTGGCAAGTCAACCATTGGCCTCGCCTCTATGGGGTACGGTCGTGGCACGGTTGAGCTGGGCGGCGAGGTTTTTGTCAGTGGTCGCGATATTTTGGCCGGTGGGCTGAAAGAGCAACGCAAGCTGCGCGGCAAAGAGGTGACCTATGTGTCGCAATCTGCCGCCGCCTCGTTTAACCCGGCCAAACGGCTGATGGACCAGATCATTGAGGCCGCTTTAGAGCATGGTGTGCTCGGCCGGGCTGAGGCGCGCGCGCGGGCGATTGGCCTGTTCAAAGAGCTGAGCCTGCCTGACCCCGAAAACATCGGCGACAGATTTCCGCATCAGGTTTCTGGCGGGCAATTGCAGCGGGCAATGACCGTGATGGCGCTGGTGCCAGAGCCTGATCTGATCGTGTTTGACGAGCCGACCACGGCGCTTGATGTAACCACGCAGATTGATGTGCTTGCGGCGATAAAGAAGGCCATCCGCAAGACCGGTGTGGCCGCCCTTTATATCACCCATGATCTGGCCGTTGTGGCGCAGGTCGCCGACGAGATTATGGTGCTGCGACATGGGGCTTTGGTCGAGCGCAACACCACCGATAATATCATCAACCACCCGACCCAAGACTACACCAAAGCCTTGGTATCGGTGCGCTCAATTGAGCATGAAGAGCAGAAACCGTCTGACAATCCTATCTTGGAATGTCGCAATATTTCAGCAGCTTATGCCAATACGATTAAGGTGCTAGAAGACGTAACTATTCAGGTTCATCCCGGCCAAACTCTGGCTGTGGTTGGCGAAAGCGGCTCTGGCAAATCAACGCTTGCACGGGTGATCACCGGGCTGTTGCCGCCCTTTGAGGGCGAGACGATCTTTGACGGC
>JAESRD010000286.1 GCA_016764835.1 Paracoccaceae bacterium
ATGAAACATTTGAAGCGTCTGAGCGGGCGCGCGACACCGCACAAGATCAGGCGCGCGATACGGCTGGGCTGCTATCTTCCGGCGAGGCGATATTGGACGACCGAAATATGCAGCTTGATGCGCTGGCAAAACCGCAGCGCGACCGTGCTGTTTGGCACTCGCTTTTGGCGGCGGCAAATGTGGCAAAGACCGAGCTGGAGAATGACCAACGGTTCGCTGATTTGCAGCAGCGCTTGGCCAAGGTTGAAGCCACGTTCGCCGCCGCCGAGAAAGACCGCACAGAGGCGGCCCAAGACGTAGCCCGCCAAAGCGAGGCCAGCTCAAACGCGCAGACAGCGCTTGAGACGACATTGTCAGAAATCCCAACAAAATGGCAAAATGGCACGGTGTTAGCCGAGGCGCATGCGACAGCAAAGGCCGTGCAAGAACGATTGGAGTTGAGCCATACCGCCGCGGTTGCCGCAGAGAAAACAGCGGCCCTTGTTTTCGCTTCGGCACAAGAGGCGCTCAGGCATGCGACGGCAGCTTTGGCGCGTGTCCAGTCAGCGGCGCAGGCAGCTGAGGCCTCGTTTTCACAGCGTTTGGAACAATCGAAACTTAGCGAAGATGGCTATGCACTGGCCAAAGCTGACATTGCCGACCTGCGCGATTTGGAGGCAACTATTCAAAGCCACAACAACAAGATTGCGTCAAATTCCGACCATCTGACCCGGCTTGCGGCAGAGATTGGCGGCAGGATACACCCCGATCTTGAGGCACTGAAAACCGCCGCCCAAACTTGCCAAACCAAGTTGGAGGAAGCGCAAAAGTTGCAATCTCGGCTGATAACAGAATTGGCGCGCAAAAGTCATGTGTTGGATTTGGTGGCCAAACTTTCAGCCCAAATCAGCAAGTTAGAGGCTGAATTCGCACCGTTGGGTGAGGTTTCCAAACTTGTAAACGGTGAGAATGATCTAAAAGTCAGGCTGCCAGATTTTGCCATTGCCGCCATGTTTGATGAGGTTCTGAGTGCGGCCAACCTGCGGCTTGGGCCGATGACCAACCAGCGCTATCAGCTGCACCGCCCGGTTGAAACGACGGGCGGGCGCACGAAACGAGGCCTCGATATTGCGGTGTTTGACGCCAACACCGAAAAATCGCGCTCGACCACCAGCTTGTCTGGAGGCGAAGGGTTTCAGGCCTCGCTGGCCTTGGCCTTGGGGCTGTCAGATGTGGTGCAGCAAAACAGCGGCGGCATCAAGCTAGACGCGATATTTATTGATGAGGGCTTTGGCACATTGGACCAAGAGACCCTCGACACGGCGCTCGACACGCTGTGCGCTTTGGCAGGTGAGCGGCGCGCTGTTGGGTTGATTTCACATACGGAGCAGGTCAAAAACCTGATCACCGAGGGCTTTGATATTGAGGTCACGCCGAGCGGCTCGCATATTCACGCCCGCACCAGCGCGCGCTCGCTATTTTCGCCGCAGCTCTTCGGCTAAAAAGTCGTAGACCATACGAATGCGCCTGCTGGTGTTCAACTCCCGGTGCGCGACCAGCCAAATTGGGAATGTCAGCGGCTCAAGGTCAGGCAGAACCCGGCGCACAAGCGGGTCAGCATCGCCGATATAGGCGTCGAGAATGCCAATCGCCACGCCTTGGCGGACCAACTCCCACATCACCAGATAGCTCTCGGTCAGGAGCGGAAAGTTGGCCTCTGTCAGGCCGAGGCCCAATGTGTTGAGCCCTTTCATCAACATGCCCGAATGGTCGAGATTGATGAAGTCTGCATGGCGCAAATCATAGGGTTTTGTCGGATTGCCCAGCTTTTCAATAAATTGCGGCGTCGCATAGAGACAAGCCTCGGCGTCGCCCACTTTTTTGGCAATAAGGTCAGGCTCGGTTGGCCGAAACGAACGAATGGCAATGTCTGCCTCGCGCCGCCGCAGGTCACTGGCCTGGTTTGACACGACAATTTCAACGGAGATGCCGGGCTCAAGCGCCCGGAGTTTGGCAATGATTGGCGGCAGCAAAACGGCGGCATACGTCTCACTGGCCGATATGCAGATTGTGCCAGCAATAGCCTGAGATTGGCCAAGCGCGGCGAGCGGCATGCGCCCGGCCGCATGGCCCATTTCGCGCACATGTTCCAACAGTTCCAACCCGCTCGGCGTCAGGGTCAGGCCGCGCCCGAGGCGCTCAAAAAGCACAACACCCAGCTCTTGCTCGAGCCCATCAACTTGGCGGCCAAGGGTCGGTTGCGCCATACCAAGCGCCCGGGCTGCCGCCGACAGCGAACCCTCTTCCGCTGTAACCAAAAAGGCCCGCGCCTTGTTCCAATCAAATTTTACCGCGCGCCAATCCATGCGGATATGCATATCAATTTCTCATATTTAGTCAATTCGCATTGGTCAGATTGCGGATTAACAAGGGCCAAGGCAAACCAATATGGGGCCTTTGGGAAACCGGCCCACCACCGCGCCAATGCGGGAATACAAATGTGAAAGACACAGCATGACCCATCAAATTCAAAGCATCTCCCAGCCGCGCCTCGCTGGTGCGCTCTATCTTGGCATCGCAATTTTTGGTGGCTTCAGCATCGGCTATGTCCCACAAGTTATTATCGCGGCGGGTGATGCGGCGGCGACAACTGCCAATCTGAGCGCCAATTTGAGTCTGCATAAATCCGGCATATTCGCTGATATTATTGTCATCCTATTTGAGCTGGTACTGACGGCGATCTTGTATGTTTTATTTCGCGATGCCAGCCCAACGCTCTGCATCATCGCCCTCATCTCGCGTGCTGGTATGATTACGGTAATGGGCATTAACCTGCTGCTCTGGGTCATGCCACTGGCGCTTATCAACAGCGGTCTTGCCGGGCATGAAGCGCTGATTGTGCTGTTCTTCGACATTCACACATTGGGCGTTTTTGTTTGGCAATTGTTCTTTGGCCTGCATCTTTTGGCGTTAGGATGGACTATTATCCGCACCGATCTTGTGCCGCATTTTCTTGGCTGGGGCCTCTTTGTTGGCGCCTTTGGCTATTTATTCCAAGGCATTGTTGAGCTGATTATTGTTGATGTCCCTGCGATAGATCTCTTTGCCGGCGGTCTTTTGGTTATCGTCACAATTTCAGAGCTTAGTTTCGGGGTTTGGTTGCTCATTTGGGGGCCAAAGCGCCTGTAATCGCACAGTTTAGTCCTCTAATTCCGAAGTTAAGGAACGCAAAATGCAAGCTTATATCTACACCCAATATGGCCCGCCAGAAGTACTGAAAATGGTAGAAATACCAACTCCGAAACCCGGCGAGAACGAGGTCTTGATCAAGACCTATGCAACAACAGTGAGCAGCGGCGACTGGCGCGCCCGATCGCTGACAGTGCCTGCCGGATTGGGGCTGATCGCCCGGCTGGTCTTTGGTATCTCTCGGCCGCGCAAACCTGTGCTGGGCACAGAACTTTCGGGCGTAATCTGTGAGATCGGCGCAAAGGTGACTGACTATAAAACCGGTGACGCGGTGATTGCATTTCCGGGGGCGGGATTTGGCGCACATGCTGAATATTGCCTGATGCCGCAGGACGGCGCATTAGTAATAAAGCCGCAAAACTTGAGCTTCGCCGAGGCCGCTGCTCTGCCATTTGGCGGCACCACGGCCTATGACTTCTTGATAAACAAGGCCAAGTTACAGCCCGGCGAACATGTACTTATCAACGGCGCATCTGGCTCAACCGGCACCGCTTTTGTGCAGTTGGCCAAACATTTCGGCGCGACGGTTACCGCGGTCTGCAGCCGGGCAAATTCGGGTCTGGTACGCAGCTTAGGTGCGGATCAGGTTATCGATTATCACAGCACAGATTTTTTCGGCCAGCCCAGAAAATACGACATTATTGTTGATACTGCGGGCACAGCACCTTGGGCGCGCGCAAAAAAATCATTGGCAAGCAACGGCCGTTTGGTGATCGTCAATGGCAGCCTATCTGATATGGTATTTGGCCCCTTACGGGCGCGTCTGTCTGGCAAACGGTTGGTCGGCGGCGTGGCGGGCGAAACCAAAGCGCTGTTACAGCATTTGGCAGAGCTGGCGGCGGCAGGTAAATTCCGTCCGGTGATAGATAGGTCCTACAGTTTTGAGCAAATGGTAAAAGCGCACACGCATGTTGATACCGGCCATAAGAAGGGCAATGTTGTTGTGGTTTTGATCAGGGCCAGTGATTGAACAGGGCGGGTGATTGAAAATTTAGCCAGAATCTCAAACCAGTTAACACTCTATGTCATGCGCCACGGGCTGGGGCCGATTGAACAAAAGGCGCAGGTTAAGCTTGATCAGATTTGCCCAAATCAGCGCCGGCAATGACTTGAAAAAATCAGGCGCAGACCCGGCACCTGCGCGGCGCAAAGTGCGCAAGGCTGGGGCCGGGTCTGCCGGGCGAAAATAGCTTTTGGCTGGCACAGGATCTCCGCGCAGCAGCGCCTTGAGAGCAGACCGTGTTGCGACCGGATTGTTCCACTCTGCGCGAAAGACAACGCAGCCGTTTTTGTTGATAATGAAGACCGCATTCGGCATGCCGCCAAAGGCCCGGTGGGCGGAGCCATCAAAATCGTCGACAAGAACCAGCCGGGTTTCGCCGTCTTCATCAACAAGCCGTTTGGCGCAGGCCAGTTTGGACGCGGCGTCATTGTGGCTGGGGATATCCTGGCCCGGATGCGCCTCGCGCACATACAAGATCGCATTGCTGACCCTCCCGGCATGCAGATCAAGCTCTTCCATGGTTTTGCGGCGACTTTGGAACAAAGGGCAAGTGATGCTACCCAATTCTAACACCAGAAAATCAGCCTCAAAATCCAAAAGAGCATGGGGCGTGCCGTCGCTGGTGGTTAGCAAAAAATCTGGGGCTTTTTGGCCGGGTATCGGGCCGGTGACAGTATCAAAATCATAATCCTCAGCGCTGAACGCACCGTAATTGTAATCGGCCATTTATGCCCCCTTGTAAGCAAAGGTTTTGCGCCGCAATTGGCGTCCGCATTTTGGGTTCGGTCGCTGCGATGAGAACCAAACCTTTGGGCGTTGCTCACCATTATCAACCAACCGACATGCGGCGAATCGAGGGAAAAGCACCGTAGAACAGCCTAAGTATAGCAGGAAAATCACAGTAAAGGGGCGGTAAAGGCGCGGTCTAAAAACCATTAACAAATGAGATTTGGGTCAGTGTTAAGCACCTTCAAAGTGAGTTTTATTGTGCCGCCGATTGTGCCTGCAT
>JAESRD010000287.1 GCA_016764835.1 Paracoccaceae bacterium
GCGGGGGGGGGGCCGCGCTTCGCTCGGCCTCTTCGCCCAGCTCAGCCTGCAAAAAGCGCTCAAAGGCGTCGAGATCTACCGGCTCCATCTGGCCAAAGCCTTGCATCCAGACGCTGGCCGCGCGCAAAGCCCCCGGCTCTAGCTTGCACCACTTAACCCGGCCGCGCTTTTCTTGCGAGATCAGCCTGGCGCGGGCGAGGATGCCCAAGTGCTTTGAGATCGCAGCCAGCGACATCTCAAACGGCTCTGCCACATCGGTGACGGCCATGTCATCCTCAAGCAACATCGCCAATATCGCCCGGCGGGTCGGGTCGGCAAGGGCGGCAAAAGCCAGATCAAGTGCGGTGCTCATGGCGCCCTGATGCCGCAGCTGGGCTAATAACGTCAACCAAAAGGTTGAATATCGGTATTTACGGCTCTGGGCGGGCTTGGCGGGCATATTGGGCAGGTTGGCGGGCAAGGTGCGCCGATGCTGTGCTAAAAATATATTTATTATCAGTCACTTGGCCTGCGGCATCTTTGCGTTCCTGCGCTCTTGACTCGCAGCCCCCCCGGCACTAGCACCATTGCGAACCGAGAGGGGCCTTGGCCCATGCAAGATAACCTGCCACGCGACCTGTCTGATGATGCGCTGACCGCCCGCCTTGCGGCGCTGGATGCCAAGATCAAACAGGTGAAACACGCGCCACAGGAAACATCTGCTCCGGAGGACGGCCATGCCCAAGCACAGCTTGCTTGGCGGATGGTAATCGAGCTTGTAGCCGGTATCGGCATCGGGTTCGGCATCGGATACGGGCTTGATACCCTCGCGGGGACCATGCCAATATTTCTGGTGATATTTATTTTTCTGGGGCTTGCGGCTGGTGTCAAAACCATGATGCGCTCGGCTCAAGAAGTGCAAGAAAAAGGCAGCCTCGCGGCAGCCGCGGACGGTAAGGACGAAACACATGGCTGAAGACGCACATGCAGAAGAAGGCGGGCTGGTTTTCCACCCGCTCGACCAGTTCATTGTTAAGCCTTTGTTTGGCGACGGGCCGATCCACTGGTACACCGTTACCAATGCGACGCTCTGGATGGCGATGGCGGTTCTTTGTGTCGTGCTGCTCTTGGTTGTTGGCACGCGTGGCCGGGCAATCATCCCAACACGGGTACAGTCGGTTGCCGAAGGCATATATACTTTCGTCTATAAGATGGTCGAAGATGTGACCGGCAAAGACGGCCTGAAATACTTCCCCTATATTATGACGCTGTTCCTGTTCATCTTGTTCGCCAACTTCCTTGGCCTGATCCCGATGAGCTTTGCCACAACCAGCCATATCGCTGTCACTGCAATCCTCGGCTTCGGCGTGTTTATCGCCGTCACCTGCCTTGGCTTCATCCTGCACGGCGTCAAGTTCCTGAAACTGTTCTGGATGTCTGATGCCCCCGCAGCCCTGCGGCCGGTCATTGCGATTATCGAGCTGATTTCCTACTTCGTGCGCCCCGTGAGCCACTCCATTCGTTTGGCGGGCAATATCATGGCGGGCCACGCGGTGATCAAAGTGTTCGCCGGCTTTGCTGCGATCACGCTTATTTCCCCGGTCTCGATCCTTGCGATCACGGCCATCTACGGTCTCGAAGTGCTGGTTGCCGGCATTCAGGCCTATGTGTTTACCATTCTGACTTGCGTGTATCTCAAGGATGCTCTGCACCCCGCTCACTAAGTTCAGACCTTTCGACACGACCTGCATTTTCCACATATCAAGGAGTAAGATTATGGAAGGCGATATCGCACAAATGGGCGCCCTGATCGGCGCTGGCCTCGCAGCAATCGGTTCCGGCACTGCCGCTATCGGTGTTGGCCACGTTGCTGGCAACTATCTGTCAGGCGCTCTGCGCAACCCATCCGCAGCTGCGTCGCAGACTGCAACACTCTTCATCGGCCTTGCCTTTGCAGAAGCTCTGGGGATCTTCTCGTTCCTCGTAGCCCTTCTGCTTATGTTCGCCGTTTAAAGAACACTGCAGGCTCCTTGATGCGGCTGGGGTCGGGCGAAAACCCCGCCCCGCCGCTGACTGACCTGAACGACCATTCCCAGGAGGGACGATATGTCCGGCGAAACATCAGAGGCGGCAGAACACGTTGTTGAGGGTGCAGCACATGCAGCCGAAGCTTCCAGTTCCGGCATGCCACAGCTCGACTTCTCGACCTTTCCGAACCAGATATTCTGGCTGTTGGTGGCTTTGTTCTCCATCTACTACATCCTTAACCGGGTAGCGCTGCCGCGCATTGCGTCGGTTCTGGGCGAACGGGCAGGAACGATTACCCATGATATTGCCGCTGCAGAAGAGCTGAAAAGCAAAGCCGCAGAGGCCGAGACCGCTTATGAGCAGGCGCTGACTGATGCGCGTGGCGAAGCGGCCAAGATTGTTGACGCGGCCAAAGCCGAAATCCAGCTTGAGCTGGACGCGGAATTGGCCAAAGCCGATGCAGAGATTGCAGCCCGTACCGCAGAGAGCGAAACGGCGATTGCTGAAATTCGCGAGCAAGCCTCGGCCAGCGTCTCTGAAGTGGCCCGCGCCACGGCACGTGAGATTATTTCTGCGCTGGGCACCGGCGCAGACCCAGCGGCTGCCGATGCAGCTGTTGATGCAGTAATGAAAGGGTGAATGACATGCTTCACATCCTGAAAAATAAGTCGACCGGCGCATTGGTTTTGGCCATGAGTGTTATGGCCTCACCGGCTTTCGCCGCCAGCGGCCCGTTCGTATCGCTGCACAACACCAACTTCGTGGTGTTGATCGCCTTCATCATCTTTGTCGGCATCCTGCTCTATTACGGCGTGCCCGGCATGGTTGGCAAAATGCTCGACCAACGCTCCGACACGATCCGCGCCGAGCTAGAAGAGGCCCGGGGGCTGCGCGAAGAAGCGCAAGCCTTGTTGGCCAGCTTTGAGCGCAAGCAAAAAGACGTGCAAGCGCAGGCTGACCGGATTGTTGCCAATGCCAAAGAGGAAACTCAGGCGGCAGCGGTACAGGCTAAAGCCGATATTGCGGTGCCTGTTGAGCGGCGGCTGGTAGCAGCGGGCGAGCAGATCGCCAGCGCACAGGCCTCTGCGGTAAAAGAAGTTCGCGATACGGCGATCACGGTTGCTGTTGAGGCGGCGCGCACTGTTGTCGGCGAGCAGATGGTTGCTGATCAGAGCGACCGGCTTGTGTCTGAGGCGATTGCAACGGTGGCTGAAAAGCTGCACTGAGCTAGGCGCATTAGAGTTTTAAAAGCCCGTGCAATTGCGCGGGCTTTTCGCGTTTGTAGGGTGAGCGTTAAGGTAATAGTCAAAGCTATCTGGGGTTTGAGCAGCTAACAATATTATCTTGGATGAATGGTGCCACAATTTAA
Organism: Paracoccaceae bacterium; assembly: GCA_016764835.1. The sequence goes on from JAESRD010000287.1 coordinate 3,377, forward strand.
AGTCGGCCTAATTCGGGTTTGGGAAATGAAGCCGTCGATCATTGTTATGGCTACTTTGCGGACAGACCTGCCATCAGCATTTGGGATTTGACAGCATCTTTTGCACGACCGCAAAGATCAAAAATCTCTGCAAGTTCCTTGACCTCTGGTACGAAAACAGTTTGCTGCCTGACACAAATACTGGCCAACTTAGTGGGCCTCACCCAGTGCCACATTCCTCCAGCTCTAATTCGAAAATTTGCCAATACTTCAACGGGAGTTGGGCCAAGATTCGGGCGAAGAACATAGTCTGACTGAAACCGGGGAGATCTTGTATCTGCTTGATTTTCTAGTGACAATTGCCCCATGAGCCAAGCGGCCGTCTCGGCGGAAACAACAATATCTATGTCGTTGATATTCCCAACATCGTATCCATGCAACGCCATGGCTGCTCCGCCAAAAACAACCCATTCGTGGCCTTCGTTGTTGAAAAGAGAGGCGGTAGTTTCGAGTGTTTTAACAACGTCATTGCTTAACATTAGCGACACCACAATTTCTGCCATTGTTGTCAATTCAACCCTAAGGGGGCAAGAGCAATTTGGACTCGAAACGGACAGTAATTGTGGTTCTCGGAACGCCCGGCGGAGCCGGAAGCGCCATGAAATAGGTTAAGCCGTCCCTGCCCCATCTCACCCCCGCCGCCCCTCACGTAGCCATGCGCCAATCACAAACACCGCCCCAATCAACAACAGCACCCAAGCGGGCAACAGCGGTTTGATCGAAATATCAGCCGTCTGAAACGCGCCGCGTGGCACAATCCCGATCCAGCCGCGCCCGGCGGCTGGGCGGCCAACACGGACGTCACGCAGGTCTGGCAGACCGTTTTCCACCGAAACGGCGACGCCGCCGGTTGGCGCGATCAGCGGTGCAAGGGCTGTGCTATCGGCAATGGTTTCAACAAACTCTCGCGGGGCGGCCGGGCCGAGGGCGATGACGGTTTCTTCGTCGCCGCTGGCCAGCCGGTAGAGCCCGATCTCGGGAGCGTCCCAATTGGCTTCAAACTGACCGGGGGTGATCTCGGTTAGTGCCACAATGCTTTGTGACCCGTCCGGGTGGGTTATCACCGCATCGGGCGCCGAGGCCGCCATGGTCCGGCGGACAATCCGCATCGACTGGCCAGCGGGCTCGGCCCAGAGGGCTTCTTCCTCCAGCTCAGGTTCTTTCATGAGCCAATGTGCGAGCCTGCGCAGCAGTTCTTGCTGCGGCCCACCGCCCTCATAGCCCCTGTCCCAGAGCCAGGCTTGGTCGGATGCCAGCAGCGCCACGCGGCCCTCGCCAACTCGGTTGAGCAACAAGAGCGGCGCGTCATCGGGCGCGGTCATGACCACCACGGCGTCAGGGGCTGGGGTCACGTCAACCCAGCGGAACCAGCGGCCCCAAAGTGGCGCGGTCTCATCGTCGCCCGCGCCCTCTAGCCCGGCAGTCACCGGGTGGCGCAAGCCAGCCTCTGGCAGGGTCGGGCGGTAGCCGCGCTCGCCGACGCGGGCTGTTGGTGCGCCGGGGAGCACCACGCCAAGCGGTGAGCGGTATATGCTTTCGGCTGACGCATATTCAGGGCCAGATGCCACCAGAACTGCGCCGCCTTGGCGCACGTAGCTGGCCACATTGTCGAGGTAATCTGACGGCAAAATCCCACGGCGGCGGTAGCGGTCAAAGATGATCAGATCAAATTCGTGGATCTTTTCGATAAACAGCTCGCGGGTCGGAAAGGCGATAAGCGATAGCTCATCAACCGGCACGCCGTCTTGCTTCTCGGGGGGGCGCAAAATGGTGAAATGCACGAGGTCAACCGAGGCATCGGCCTTGAGCAAGTTGCGCCAAGTGCGCTCGCCCGGATGCGGCTCGCCGCTGACAAGCAAGACCCGCAGCCTGTCGCGCAGCCCGTTGATCTGAATAACCGCGCCATTGTTGCGGTCTGTCAGTTCGCCCTCGGCCAGTGGGGTCGAGAATTGCAGCACATTCATGCCACCATGGGGCAGGGTCAGCGGCAGGGTCACGTCTTCGCCGGTTGGCACCTGAAACTCCAGCGGGGGGCCGCCATCGATCGAGATGGTGATCTGCGCGAGTGTGCCCGCTTGCGGCCCGGCGCCTTGGTCATCTATCCGCAGTGTCAGGGTGATTTGCTCGCCGAGTATTGCATAGGCCGGGGCGTTGCGGACGATCAAGCGGCGGTCCCAATCTGTGGCGGTTCCGGTCAAAAGCAGGTGTGTTGGCGCGGGCAGCAGCGGCGCATAGTCGAGGTCGTGCAGGCGTCCATCTGAGATTAGGATAATACCGGCAATGCGGCCAAGTGGCTCGGCTGAAAGCGCTTCACTGAGCGCGTGCATCATCAGGCTGCCATCGTCGCCCGCGCCGTCGGGCAGGTGGATGACGCGCAGCTCTGTGTTGGTGCGGGCGGCGGTCTCGGCCTGCAAGTGTGCGAGGGCGGCGGCGGTTTGCGCGGGGCGGTCGGCGAGGGCTTGGCTGGCGGTCTCATCGACCACGGCGATGATGATATCGCTGAGCGGTTGGCGCTCTTCGCGCAGCAGGGATGGGCCAGAAAGGGCGGCCAGCAAAGCCGTCCAACCCACGGCGCGCAGCAAAATACCGGGTTGATGGCGCCAGAAGGACAGGCCGAGCAGCAGCATAGCTGCCACGGCCAGCCCGATCAGCAGCGGCCAGCCCAAGAGCGGCGCGAATATCATCTGGCCGAACTGTTCAGCGCTCATTGGCCCAACCTCTCAAGCAGCGCTGGCACATGGACCTGGTCGGATTTGTAATTGCCTGTCAGCGCATGCATCAGCAGGTTGATGCCAAAGCGTATGGCGATTTCGCGTTGGCGCTCACCGGCCATGCCGCGGCCTATGGGGAACATCGGGGTGCCGTTTTCCTCGACCGCCCAAGCCGCTGCCC
>JAESRD010000288.1 GCA_016764835.1 Paracoccaceae bacterium
AATTAAAGGATGCGCCACCGGCGCAATACCCAATTAAAGGATGCGCCACCGGCGCAATACCCAATTAAAGGATGCGCCACCGGCGCAATACCCAATTAAAGGATGCGCCACCGGCGCAATACCGATATGAATACCATTTCTCGCACCAAGCACACCTTTTCACCGCCGGTTATGGAAGCGCGCCGCTGGCTAGACGGGGTCACGTTCACCGCTGAGCGTCCGTTGCTAAATGTCAGCCAGGCCGCTCCGACCCAGCCGCCGCCTGCCCCCTTGCTTGAGGCTTTATCGCAGATCGTTCTCAACGAGCCAGAAGCGCATCTCTACGGCCCTGTGCTCGGCCTGCCAGCGTTGCGTGCCGAAGTCGCCGCACAATGGTCGGCGGCTTATGGCGGGGTTATTAATCCGGACCAAGTCGCCATCACATCGGGCTGCAACCAAGCTTACGCCGCCGCGCTTATGGCGCTTTGCGATGAGGGCGACGAGATCATCTTGCCCTCACCGACCTACTTTAACCACCGCATGTGGAACGACATGGCCGGCCTAAAAACCCGCCCCCTCGCCACCGGCCCCAGCCTGACACCAGACCCCGACGCCGCCGAAGCGCTAATCACACCGCGCACCCGCGCCATCGTGCTGGTCACGCCCAATAATCCAAGCGGTGTTGAATACCCGGCCGACATCATGCTGGCCTTCCTCGCACTGGCGCGGCGTCACGGCATTGCCCTGATCGTTGACGAGACCTACCGCGACTTTGACAGCCGCGATGGCAGCCCGCATGCGCTGTTTGCCGACCCCGACTGGCATGACACACTGATCCACCTCTACTCATTCTCCAAAGCTTACCGGCTAACCGGCCACCGTGTTGGTGCTGTGCTGGCCTCAGCCACAAGGCTGGCCGAGATCGAAAAATTTCTCGACACAGTTTCCATCTGCCCCAATCAACTGGGCCAACGCGCTGCCCTTTGGGGCATGCAAAACCTTGGATCGTGGCTGGCCGGCGAGCGGCTCGAAATCCTCGACAGGCGGGCGGCGATCGAAGAAGGCTTCCCGGTTATGGCCGCTAATGGCTGGCAGCTTCTGGGCTGCGGCGCTTACTTTGCCTATGTGCAACATCCCTTTGCCATCAGCTCGGCCGACCTGGCGCCGCTGTTGGTCACCGAGGCCTCGGTCCTGCTGCTGCCCGGCACTATGTTTGTGCCCAGTGATCTGCCCGGCGGCGCGCAGCAGCTGCGCATTGCCTTCGCCAATATTGACCGCAGCGGGGTTGGCACACTGTTTGAGCGGTTAGCGGCGGTTGATCTACCCCGCTAGGCCGCGCAAAACCCTGTGAAACAGCCGGACGAGCCGCGCTTTAACTTGCGCCCGCCCTGCCCGCCGCTTATGCATATTCGAACCGGCCTTGGCGCTGGAATTTTGGGTAGGTAAAGCAGGAGCCAGTCATGGCCACAGGCAAGCGCAACAGAGTATTTGTTTGGGTCATTCTCGGGCTGATTTTTGTCGGTCTTATGGGCTTTGGTTCAACCGGGCTGACCAGCCGCCAGCGCAGCATCGGCACCGTTGGCGACAAAGACATCTCAGTGCAAAACTATGGCAACGGGCTCAACGCTCAACTGCGCCGCATCCAAGAACAATACGGCGTGCCGGTCAGCTTTGCCCAAGCCCAAGCGGCAGGCATTGATCAAATCGTCATTTCCCAACTCGTATCTGACCGGGTGCTCGACAATGAGACCAGCCAGCTCGGCCTGTCGGTCGGCGATGACATTATCCTGCAACAGCTGCTATCTATCCAAGAATTCGCCGGTTTTGACGGCAATTTTGATCGCGAAAATTATCGCGCGGCGTTGAACCGCAATGACACGACCGAAGAAACCTTTGAGAATGGCCTGCGCGAAGATATTTCCCGCAATGTGCTGACATCGGCCATAACCAGCGGCGTGCCAACGCCCAAAGCCTATGCGCAGGCCTTGGCTGGTTTTATTGGCGAAACCCGCGCTATCAGCTGGGCACCGCTAAACGCCGCGGCACTGGCCGCGCCAATTGCCGCCCCTGATGATGCCGCGCTCTTGGCCCAATACGAGTCCACGCCCGCCGCCTATACCGCCGATGAGACCCGCCATATCCGTTACGCTTGGCTGACCCCGGAAATGATCATCGATGAGGTCACCGTTGACGAGAGCGCGATACGCGACCTCTACCAAGAGCGGATCACCCAATATGTGCAAGAAGAGCGCCGGTTGGTTGAGCGTCTGGTCTATCCAGACCAAGCCGCCGCCGATGCTGCCCGTGCCGATTACGACAATGGCATATCCGGCTTTGCCGATCTGGTCACCGCGCGCGGTCTGACCTTGGCCGATACCGATATGGGCGATGTCAGCCTCGGTGATTTGGGTGATTCTGGCGCGACTATTTTTGCAGCCCAAACTGGCGATGTTGTCGGCCCGCTGCCCTCCAGCCTCGGCCCAGCTCTGTTTCGGGTCAACGCCGTATTGGCCGCCCAAGAGACCCCCTTTGAAGAGGCCCGTGCGGCTTTGCGAGATGGCCTTGCCGCCACCCGTGCGCGCCGGGTTATCGACGATGCCCGCGAAGGCATGGCTGATCTTATTGCCGGTGGCGCTGGGGTGTCTGACCTTGTTGAACGCACAGCAATGCAGCTGGGTGAGATCACTTGGAGCGCGGGCGACGCCGAAGGCATTGCTGCCTATGAGGCGTTTCGCAGCGCCGCTGCCGCCGCGCAGACCGGCGAATATGCCACGCTCAATGAGCTGGCCGATGGCGGTATATTCGCGATTGAGCTCATTGAGCTAGTGCCCGCCGCCCTGATCGACTTTGACATCGTTAAAGACCAAGTTGCCGCCGACTGGTCGGCTGGCGAGACCCAGCGCGCCGTTCTGGCACAGGCTGAGCAACTGGCCGAATCGCTGGCCAATAGCCCAGCCGACGCAGCTGCTAGTTTTGAAGCTGCCGGGCTTGTCGCAACCGATGTACCAAACCTAACCCGGCGCGATATTATCACCGGCACGCCCGAGAGCTTTGTCACCAGCATCTATGCAATGGAGCCCGGCGCGGCGATAGCGCTGGCGCATGATGGCGGCGCAGTGATCGTCCGGCTTGAGACGATTAACGCTGCCGATGTTGATGACCCGGCTTTGGCTGCGCAGGCCGATATGCTGGGCCGCCAAGCCGTGCAAGGCATCGCCCAAGACATCTTCACCGCCTATTCTGACGATTTGCGGCGCAACACTGACATTCGGCTAGATGATGCCGTGATCGCTGCCGTGAACGCACAATTCCAATAGGGCGGCGCAGCAACGCCCCCCGCTGTTTAAGGCCCGTATAATGACACTGGAACCCGCTTACGAGAGCTTCAAGAAACGCTTTGATGCCGGCGAGAATCAGGTCATTTGGACCCGGC
>JAESRD010000289.1 GCA_016764835.1 Paracoccaceae bacterium
GGGGATACCGGCTTCGGCTTTCACCCAAAACGCCCCCAACCGTGAGCGGTTTTTGATTGCCCATCCAGTTAACCCGCCGCATCTCGTGCCCGTGGTTGAACTTGTTCCAGCGCCATGGACCGCCTCAGAAATTGTGCCGCTGGTTAAGCAATGTCTGCTGAATATCGGCAAAACGCCGGTTGTACTAACCCGTGAAGTGGACGGGTTTATTCTAAACCGTTTGCAGGGCGCGCTGCTTAATGAAGCGTGGGCGCTTTATGAGGAAGGCTTTGCCAGCATTGCTGATATTGATGCGACTGTTTCTCAGGGTTTGGGGCTTAGATGGGCGTTCATGGGGCCGTTTGAGACGATTGATCTGAATGCGCCAGCGGGGGTCGCTGATTACGCCGAACGTCTGGCGCCGCTTTACCACGACATCGCAAAATCGCGCGCGCAGCCGCGGGGCTGGAGCCAAGACCTTATTGATAAAGTTGCAGCAGAGCGGCGCGCGGCCTTGCCGATGGAGGATATTGCCAAACGCAGACAATGGCGTGATCAGCGGCTGATGGCGCTGGTCGGGCATTTGCGCAGCCAAGACGACACTTAGAACCGGGCATTTTCTTGTGGGGTTTTAGAACCCTACAAGATCGCGGCCTTTAAGGTCTAGCATGGTCCGCGCCTCAGCTGGCGTGGCCACTTGCATACCCAATTCCTCGACAATCCGGCGGATTTTGACGACCTGCTCTGCATTGCCTGAAGCGCGTTTGTCTTTGCCAATATACAGGTTGTCTTCTAGCCCAACGCGCACATTACCGCCCATCACCGCGGCCTGCGTTGCATATGTAATTTGGTTGCGGCCTGCGGCGAGCACCGACCAGCGGTAATCATCTCCAAACAACCGGTCGGCGGTTTCCTTCATAAACATGAGGTTGCGCATATCCGCGCCAATGCCACCGAGGATCCCAAAGATGTTCTGAATGAAGAACGGCGGCTTTATGAGCCCATGATCGGCGAAATAGGCGAGTGTGTATAGATGTCCGATATCGTAGCATTCATGCTCAAATCTGGTTCCGTGCTCCTCACCAAGAATACGTAGAACGCTCTCTATCTCATTGAATGTATTGTGAAAATTGATATTGTCGGTGCCGGGTGGATAGGGTTTTCCCCATAGTTGGTTCCACTCATACGGCTTTTCGGCGGCTCCAAAAACAGCACAATTCATTGAGCCCATGTTCAAAGCGCACATTTCCGGTTTGGCGCGGAGAGGTGCGGCCAGCCTCTCCGCAAGTGACATAGTGACGCCGCCACCGGTGGTGATGTTCACCACCGCATCTGTCGCCTGGTTGATGCGCGGCAAAAGTTGCATGTAAGCGTCGGGGTCGGCTGTGGGCGCACCGGTTTCGCGATCGCGCGCATGTAGGTGCAAAATTGAGGCTCCAGCTTTGACCGCCGCAACAGAATGCTCAGCTATTTTATGCGCCGTATAGGGCAGCACGCCTGACATGGTTGGCGTGTGGACATCGCCCTCGATGGCGCAGGTGATAATTATTTTTCCACTTGTCATTGGCTTTGGCCGATCTGCAATCGCCCTCCATGATGGATTTTTCGTTGGTTCAAATCCAAGAGGCAAAGAATCCAATTTCAACTGGAGAAATACCAATAAATGCAGATTTGTGATGGGGGCATGCTCAATTATAAATTGAGGTCAAATACATACAAATGTTGGATATTATGCAGATCCCAAAACCCGCCTATAGTTCTTTCCGAAAACGCCTAAAGTCGCAGGATCATCTGCTGGGTACTTTCGTCAAAACGCCGACCACGCATGCAACAGAAATGCTAGGGCTATTAGGCTTTGACTTTGTTGTATTTGATCAGGAGCATGCGCCGCTTGGGCATGACGCGCTTGACCGTATGATCCTTGCCGGGCGCGCGTCTAATATCGCAAGTATTGTCCGCGTCGGCGACCCGAGTGAATCAAACATTCTTTCAGTTCTGGATTGTGGAGCAAGTGGCGTTTTGGTGCCGCATGTCTCAACTGTTGAGAAGGCGGAGCATATTGTCGCCTGCTGTCGCTACCGGGCCGGACATCGCGGGTTTGCCAACACGACCCGCGCCGGAGGGTTTGGCAGTGTATCTTTTTCTGAGCATATGGATACGCAAGATGCGCAAGTTTCTTGTATCGCCATGATTGAAGATGTCGATGCGCTTGACGAAATTGAGGGCATTGTCGCGGTTGAAGGGCTTGATGCTATTTTCATTGGCCGGGGTGATCTTACTGCGGCAATTGGTGCGCCGTCGATGACCTCTGCGGAAACCCATGAAATCGTAAAGCCAATCATGCAGGCGGCCCGCAATGCCGGTCTGCCAATCATTATGCTTTGCCCTAATCGTAAAGATGCAGTGGCGATGACAAAATTAGGCGCCAGCGCTTTTTTGATCTCTAGTGATCATGGGTTTATGCGATCTGCCGCCACGGCAGCTTTGACTGAATTCGCCGGGCCAATTGAATAGGCGGGCTGGTGGTTGAGTAGAGTTGAATGCTGCTTCCTTCAATACGGATGCATGTCTTATTTTCGTACTTCTGAATAGGTCAACCATCACCGCTATCAAACGATACTTCTTATTTTTACATAAACGCCCCCCTACGGGCATATACGGAGCAAGAAATGGACATATCAAACGAACGGCTGGCGTTAACGCAAAAACTCCACGCTTTGGTTATTGATTATTGGCACGATGTTGGCACCAATTGGGGCCATAAAGCACCTGACTATTACACGCCGGATGGCGTTTTTGTTGGCCCGGCAGCATCCTATGAAGGGCGCGAGAAAGTCCGCGCATTCTATAAGTGGCGCGAAGACCGTGGCGCACGCACAGTTGTGCATAGCGTCCACAATTTCCAGGCAATGCTGACCGAGCCCGGGAAGGCGACGTGTCATTGGTTCCTCATGCTTTACGGGGCTGACGGCACACCGGTATTGCCGACACATCCACCAATCCAGATTGCTTATATGACAGATCACCTGATCCTTGATCCCAAGGATGGCTGGCTTCTAACTTACCGCAAGTTTGAGACTTGGTTTGAGGGTGGCACACCAACCACGAATCCAAAAATTTAACGTCCGTTTCCGGCAGCCGCGTTTATACCGGCTGCCGGAGCTATTAGAAACCTTCTTCGAAACTCTCGGTGTCTATTGGCGGCATTAGGTTTCGGTCTGCATCTGTGAATGACAGCGAGTCTTCTATACTTGTGGTGATATTGCGCAGCGGTACAATGATCCCCTCTTGCTGTTTTCCGTGCGGAACGGCGGTTTTATAATAGCTGATACTGATCAGCGCCTGCAGGTTGTCGTTTTCAAAAACCGGCATGGCCAGTGTGGTTGTGCGAAAAGGTTTCGTGCGCGGATCACGCGTAGCATAGCCCATTTCACGAATATGTTTGAGAAGAATTCGAAAACGATACTCTTCGGCTTCGTCAAAATTCCGTTCTGGATCGGCACGAAACTTGGTTAGATGCTCTTCTCGCTGATCTGAGGTGCAAAATGCCAGATAAGCGCGCCCCATGGCCGTTGATTGTAAATCTGGCCTTAGGCCCAGCACTGTGCTTGTATGTGCCCAAGGGCTAATTGCGCCGGTCCAAAAGTGTATATTAATCGTATCGCCGTCTATTGCGCCCAAACCAATGGGCCATTTATTTCGTCGCGTCATACCAATTGCGAGTGGGCGGGCAATTTCAATAACGCGAGAGATACCCTCATACCCCGAATTCAATTCTTGAGTGCGGCTGGTAACACGGTAGCCGCCACACATATTGTCGCGCACGACATAGCCTTCAACCATCAGCGTTTCTAACATGCGGACAATAGTTGATTTTGGGATTTCGGTCTCAGCGAAGATCGCATTGATCGTGGCTATGTGCAGTTTGTTGACAGCGCGCAAAACGCTAAACGCCTTACAAACGGCTTCTACCGGCGGGTAAGAGCGGCGATTTGGATCGATGATCCCGTGGCGTGAGTTTGTGCGGCATCTGTTTGCCGACACTTCAGTCGCGCCAGCAAGCGGCGCAGAACTCTTTTCAGCGCCGGATTTTTGGCTTGTTAAGGTGGTCACATTGACCTTGGCCATTCCCAAAATACTTCCTCCCCTAAATCAACCAAGCTGAGTGTTGACCTGTAATGTGGCTCCGCACCCTGCAATCAGCATTGCAGAGCAAGATCGCAGCGCGAAAACCAGGCAGGGCTTTCAGGGCTTTTGCTTTACCCGTTCGTACTTGGCCCCCACAAAGTTGAACACTGCTTAGCACCAATGTGGCCCTGCACCTACATCAAACTCTTGCCGATAAACGGGCTCAAACCTTGGTGAACGGTGCTGGGGCAGATGAATTATCAGGCATTTACAATGGTTTGACCCTGCTGATGAGAACTCAGGCGCTATTTCGCCGTTTGAAATTGGGCCCAAAACCGTTGGCGCTCTGCCGCGGCCTTACGCCAATATCGACACTATTCAAAGCGCGAAAAAGTGCCTTGTGCCGCGCCCCGCAACAGTAATGTCAGGTTTTGGCAGACATGCGAAGTGGCAATAAAATCTATGCCTATGGCATCAAAAGGAGACCCGCAGTGAGCGAACTATCGTCCAGAATGGCCACCAAGTCAGTGTTTCGCGGCAACCCGCCGCAAGAGACATCTGCTGACGGCAAAGCGAAAACATGGATCACACGTGGGGGCAACTTTGCCGTGTGTTACTCTGAAGTTGAGGCCGGGGCCGTGTTGTCACGCGATAACAACGCCGAAGAATACATGGTTATTCTGCCGCCAGATGGGGTCGCCGCGACGTTTGAAGCAGGCGGGGCCACGATTGAGGCAAGCGCCGACTCGCTGACTATTGTGCCGCCCGGTGCCAGCAAGATCACCGTCACCGCACCCGGTGTTGTCGCGCGTATATTCTCCAAATCATCCGAGGATATCATCGCACGCGCCTCCAATGCGGCCGTCTATGCCGATGGAGGGCCAGAGCTGGCCGAGCCTGATCTGTGGCCCGCGCCGCATGACGGCTTTAAGCTGCGGCATTATCCGTTGGCGCAATATTTTGACCCGAATGGTGACCGCATTCAGCCGCGCGTTTTCCGCTCGACCAATATGTTGGTCAATATCTTTGGCCATTACTTTACCCGCCGCGACACCACAGCGCTGAGCCCGCATTGGCATGATGATTTCGAGCAAGCCTCGCTGACGCTGAACGGCAAATGGGTGCACCATATGCGCTATAACTGGGGCGCAGACGAAGCTGAATGGTGGCCTGATGACCATAGCGTCATGGACACACCGTCGGTGATGATCATCCCAGCCCGCGCGATCCACACCAGCAAAGATGTCGGTGAAGATGGGCCAGAATCGTCGCTCTACGATATTTTCTGCCCACCGCGGATCGATTTTGCCAGCAAGAAGGGCTTCGTGATTAACGAAGACGAATACCCTTTGCCTGACATGTCAAGCGCGCAAGAAACCAAGACCGGCGGGACATTGCTGAACTGGCAAAAACCCTCCTGACAAACTCAAAAGTGGCGCGCGGGGTTCATCTCGCGCGCCCAGATTGAAGGTTCCTATGTCCAAAAGTAAATCAACGCCCGTGCCCAAAATACTGCCAAATGTCGGCGTTGTCGGGCTTGGATCTATGGGATACGGCATTGCAACATCTCTGCTCCGTGCCGGGTTTGTAACCCACGGTTTTGATATTGACGCGGGTCGTGTCACGCAGTTCGAAAAAGATGGCGGGCAGAGCAATATCGCTGCCGACCTGCAAGGCGCGCTCAATGTTTTGGTCGTCGTTGTCGTCAATTCCGCGCAGATGATTGATATCTTGTTTGGCAATAACAATGCCGCCGCATATCTGGCCCCCGGCGGGCTGGTTATCGGCTGCCCGACCATTAGCCCTGAGGCGGCGCAGGCCATTGAGGCCCGTCTTGCCGCCGCCAATTTGCTCTATCTCGATGCCCCCATTTCTGGCGGTGCGGCCCGTGCGGCTGAGGGTGCGCTGACCATGATGATATCTGGCCAACCACCCGCCGTGACTGCCGCGCAACCGGTGCTGAGCGCCATGGCTGAGACCATTTTTCAGCTCGGTGATGTGGCGGGCCCGGCCTCGGCCATGAAGATCGTCAACCAGCTGCTTGCGGGGGTGCATATTGCCGCCGCAGCTGAGGCAATTACCTTTGGCTTGAGCGCTGGCATTCCTGCGGCAAAAACGGTTGAGGTGATTTCAAAATGTGCGGGCACCAGCTGGATGTTTGAAAATCGCGGGCCGCATATTGTTGATGGTGACTATGCGCCGCGCTCGGCGGTTGATATCTTTGTTAAAGATCTAGGAATTGTCAGCCAAATGGCCAAGGATGCTAACTTTGCGGCCCCGATCACGGCCAGTGCTTTGCAGCAATTTGTGGCCGCCAGTGACATGGGGCTGGGGCGGCAGGATGATGCGGCCGTGGCCAAGGTTTATGCCCGCGCGGCAGGCCTCACTTTACCGGGAGAGAGCTGATTTTACTTGGATGTATAGGGGACGACATCACCGGGTCATCCGACCTTGCCAATACGCTGGCAAAGGGCGGCATGCGCACTGTGCAATATTTGGGAGTTCCTGGCTGTGCGGCTGACAGTCAGGTCGAGGCGGGCATCGTCGCGCTAAAATCTCGGACCATTCCGGTCGCCGAGGCTGTTGCCCAAGCGCTGGCGGCACTGGAATGGCTAAAGGAACAGGGCTGTACGCAGATTTTGTTCAAATATTGCTCGACCTTCGACTCGACGCCGCGGGGGAATATCGGCCCGGTTATCGACGCTCTGGCTGACGCACTTAGCGCCAGTCGGGTGATCATCTGCCCGGCCTTTCCGTCGCTCGGCCGCGCCGTTTTTGCCGGGCATCTTTTTGTCGGCGGCAAGCTGCTGAATGAAAGCGGCATGCAAGACCATCCGCTGACGCCAATGACTGACCCTGACCTGCGCCGTTGGTTGGCACTGCAAAGCCGGTCGCAAGTGGGGCATATAGATGCCGCAACCGTAATGGCGGGCCGCGCTGCGATCAGA
>JAESRD010000290.1 GCA_016764835.1 Paracoccaceae bacterium
CTGAATCGGGTGGAAATGGGTTCGTCAAAGCTGGGGATTATCACCAGCAGCATGAGCTATGTCTATGTGCACCGGATGCGGCACGAGGCGGATAAACTTGCCAAGGTGGAACGCGCCCGAGAATATCTGGATGATGCCCATCAGCACGACCGTGGCGAACAGATATTCGATACCGTGATCGGCGACCAGCGCCACCATGACCACAGCCAAAGCGCCGGTAGCACCCGAGATCATACCCGGTCGGCCGCCAATGGCCGCAGTGATCAGCCCGACGATAAACGCCGCATAAAGACCGACAAGCGGGTGCACCCCGGCGACAAAAGCAAAGGCCACCGCCTCTGGCACCAAAGCCAAAGCAACGGTTAGGCCCGACAATATTTCGGTGCGCAGCTTTCCAACCGTCCACCCTTCGCCGCCGGGGCGGCCAAGGCCAGTGAGTGTTTCTGTAAAGAGGGCAAGCGATGCTTTGACCACGGGGCATATCCTGTTTTGGGGCGAAACGCGCCGGTGGCGCTAACAGGCGGCAACTATCGGGCTGGTGGCCGAAGTGCAACCCCACCGCTGGGTTCTCGCGCACGCCAAATGCCGCTCAGATCGTGATCAGCCCTTGAACAAGAACAAAAAGAGATCAATTCTAGGGGGCCGGATTCTATTCATCTATTTGAGCGCGGGGAAGACATGCACAATAATTCGCCAGAACAAATGCCGCCTGCCGCCCCCGCGCCGGGAAAAGTTGCCCCCGTGCATGAAAAGCTCGAAGGCGGGCGGCAGTTTATTTTGCATACCGAGTTTACGCCGGCGGGCGACCAGCCAACGGCGATAAAGGAGCTGGCCGAGGGGCTGCGCAACGGCGAGCGCAACCAAGTATTGCTTGGCGCCACCGGCACCGGCAAAACATTTACCATGGCCAAGCTGATCGAAGAGACCCAGCGCCCGGCGATTATTCTTGCACCTAATAAAACCCTCGCCGCCCAGCTTTACGGCGAGTTCAAAGGCTTTTTTCCTGAGAATGCTGTCGAGTATTTCGTCAGCTATTACGACTATTATCAGCCCGAGGCTTACGTTGCCCGCTCAGATACTTTCATCGAGAAAGAGAGCCAGATCAACGAACAGATCGACAGGATGCGCCACTCGGCGACACGGGCTTTGTTGGAGCGTGATGATGTAATCATCGTCGCCTCGGTCTCCTGTATTTACGGCATTGGCTCGGTCGAGACCTATTCAGCCATGACGATTGATCTGCATAAGGGCAAAAGCTACGACCAACGCGTGTTACTGGCCGATCTTGTCGCCCAGCAATATCGCCGCAACGACACGGCTTTTGCCCGTGGCTCGTTTCGTGTGCGCGGCGATTCGGTCGAGATATGGCCCGCCCACCTTGATGACCGGGCATGGAAGCTGTCATTCTTTGGCGAAGAGCTAGAGGCAATTACCGAGTTTGACCCGCTGACCGGCGCTAAAACCGACGAGTTTGAGCGCATTCGCATCTATGCCAATAGCCATTATGTGACCCCGCGCCCGACGATCAAACAGGCAATCATTGGCATCAAGAAAGAGCTGCGCATGCGGCTTGATCAGCTGGTTGGTGATGGCAAATTACTAGAAGCCCAGCGGCTGGAGCAACGCTGCAATTTTGATCTTGAGATGCTTGAAGCAACCGGCGTTTGCGGCGGTATTGAGAACTATTCGCGCTATCTCACGGGCCGCGCGCCGGGCGAGCCGCCGCCGACCTTGTTTGAGTTCATTCCCGATGATGCTATTGTTTTTGCTGACGAATCCCACGTATCCATTCCGCAGATTGGCGGCATGTATAAGGGTGACTTTAGGCGCAAGATGACACTGGCCGAGCACGGCTTCCGGCTGCCATCTTGCATGGATAACCGCCCGCTCAAGTTTGAGGAATGGGACGCGATGCGCCCGCAATCGGTGTTCGTCTCGGCCACGCCCGCCTCGTGGGAGCTAGAGCAAACCGGCGGCGTGTTTACCGAGCAAGTCATCCGCCCTACCGGGCTGTTGGACCCGGTGATTGAGATCCGCCCGGTCGAGACCCAAGTTGACGATCTGCTGGATGAAGTGCGCAAAATGGCCGCCGGTGGCTACCGCACCTTGTGCACCACGCTGACCAAACGCATGGCCGAAGACCTGACCGAATACATGCATGAACAGGGCATTCGGGTGCGCTACATGCACTCAGATATCGACACGATCGAGCGGATCGAGATCCTGCGCGACCTGCGGCTGGGCGCCTTTGACGTGCTCATTGGCATCAACCTGCTGCGCGAAGGGCTCGATATCCCAGAATGCGGCTTGGTGGCGATACTTGACGCCGACAAAGAAGGCTTTTTGCGCTCAGAGACCTCGCTGATCCAGACCATTGGCCGGGCCGCGCGTAACGCCGAGGGCCGGGTGATCATGTATGCGGACAGGATCACAGGCTCGATGGAGCGCGCTATTGGCGAGACTGACCGGCGGCGCGAAAAGCAACATGCCTATAATATAGAACATGGCATCACCCCGGCAACGGTGAAGAAGAATGTCGAAGACATTTTGGCCGGGCTTTATAAGGGCGACACTGATCAGTCGCGGGTCGCCGCCAAGATCGACAAACAGCTGATGGGGGCTAATCTTGAAACCGTGCTCGACGGGCTGCGCACTGATATGCGCAAAGCCGCCGAGAACCTCGAATTTGAAGAAGCGGCGCGCTTGCGTGATGAGGTCAAACGGCTTGAGGCGGTTGATCTTGTCATTGCCAATGATCCCCTCGCCCGGCAATATGCAGTGGATAAAGCGGTGTCTGACGCCAAAACATCATCTGGCCGCTCAACCGGCGGGCGCGGCGGTATGCGCGGTGGCAAACGGCGGCGCGGCAGATAGGCCGGTGACAGCCCATGCCCGACAAACCTGCCGTGTCGCCCTCATTCTTGGTGCGGCTGTCTGGCAGAATGGGCCCTCGCCCACTTTGCGCCGCCGCACGCATCATGCAGCCAGATTGTGGCATGCAGGCCAGGTCAGTCATGTGATCGCCAGCGGCGGCATGGGCCAGCATAGCCCGACCGAGGCCGAGGCCATGCGCCAGATTTTGGCGCAAATGGCTGTGCCACCGCAGGCGATCTCGCTGGAAGACCGTTCAACCAGCACGTATGAAAACATCCGGTATTCAATGCCGATCTTGGAGGAGCTGCGGCCCGACACGGTGCTGATCGTCAGCGACCCGCTGCACCTGCCCCGCGCGCTGATGACCGCCCGCCACTTTGGCCTCAGAGCCAAAGGCAGCGGTGCAGCACATCCACGTGGCGCATGGCGGTTGCTGCTAAAGCAGGCCGCGCGCGAGGCGCTGGCCTACCCGACTTATGCTTGGCGTCTGCGCAAAGCCGGTGTCTGGGGTGAGGCGCAGGATGATTGAGCCCTAAAGGTCTTCGGGTGCCAAGGCTGCCCGCACGGCAGACATGATAGAAAACCCGCCCAAGAACTCGCCTTGGCTCAGCAATGCGTCACCATCCAAATCAGCCCGTAGAAAATCTCTGATAACCGCTTGGCGTTGCTCGCCGCGTGTGATCCCGCCATCTGCATTCCGGTCCCAAAAGCTGAAGACGACCCGCAGAGCAGTGCGGTAGGCCAGCGCCTTATCTTCATCTTCGGCAAAGTTTTCAAAGCCGTAGCCCCAGCTCAAGAATTCGTCCAATGACAGGCTCTGATTATCATCATAGTCCATCGACACAAACACATCGCCGCCAAACTGCTCCATTTCACCCATGTCGATCTGTTCATTTCCGTTCAGATCAACACTCAGAAATGACAGCCCGGCAAGCCGTTGGCCTTCGCTTTGTTCTTGGGCAAACCCGGCGGTGCAAAGACAGGCTGCGGCGATAAAAGACCCAATACACGGCGCGCCCATTCTGGCAAATAGTGGCTTCATGACATTTTCCTTGTTCAACTGGTCCAAATTCGAGATCACGGCAAAAGGTTAACTTGCAATTGCGACTTTCGCAAATGCAATTATTCTGCCTCCAGTTGCAACCCTTCGGTGAAGTAGCTACGAGTAAGGCTGGAGAATACCATGACACTTAATGCACCGCCGCCGGGCACTTGGAGCGACAGCTTTGGCTATCTGATCAACCGGCTCGCCCGCAAAACCAGTGGGCAAATGAAGGCCAACCTTGAGCCGACCGATATCAGCATCAAGCTGTTTCCTTGCCTGATGATCATCGCCCGGGCGGAAGGCAGCAATCAAAGGCAGCTCGGCAAAGGCCTTGGTTTTCCTGAATATTCCACCAGCCGCGCCATTGACGCGCTGGTAACTGCCGGTTTTGCCGAGCGGCGCGCCGACCCGAAAAGCCGCCGTAACATGCTTATTTATCTAACCCCGGAAGGCCGTAAAAAGGCTGCCAGCCTGCCGGCCATTGTTCAGCAAACCAATGGTCAAATGTTGGAAAAGCTAAGCTTAGCCGAGCGCGAACAGCTTATGACATTGCTCAAAAAGGCAATTGCTGGCTAGCGCTGCGCATTAGCCTTTGGGCTGCAAATGTTCCAGATCAAACGAGATATTTTGCGTGGTTTCGCGCAGATCACCTAAGTATCGCTGGGCAAATTCGCCGGTTGAAAGATAGCCCTTTGGCCAAAGCAGCGACACTGCGCCGAGCAGTTTACTGGCGCGAAAAATCGGCAATGCAATGGCAGATAGCCGGTCCTCAAACACCGTGACGCCAACATAATGCGCAATTCGGGCACCGTAGCCGTCTTGGCGTGCACTATTTAGGTGCTTCTTGTAGCCGCTCATCGTGAGCTGAAACCGGATCAGGCCCCATTCTGCATCACCGTCGGTATGGGCAATTATCCGGGCGATCTGGGCGTCTTTCATCTGCGCCAAACAGGCCATGCCGGTGGCGGAACCAAAGATGTTTACCTGTCGGTTCACCACCCCGCGATAAAGATGAAACGGGCTGAGCGGACGGGTCGAATCGAGCACGCGCATACGGTCGCCCTCCAGCAGATGAATATCCGACGGCCAGCTTATTTTCTTAGTGAGTTCAATGACATGCGGCAGCGAGACATCAAGCACAAAGGCCTGCTCTACGGGCACAGGTTCGCCGACTGAGACCGGCAGGGTGATGTAGATCCGGTAGCGGCTATCGGCCAATGATTTGCGTACAAGGCGGCGGTCAACCAGAGTGGCCAATAGCCTGCGAATTGATGACTTGGAGATGCCTGTTTGTTTGTGGATTTCGGCCAAGGAGCAGGACCCATTGCGCGCCAGAGTTTCCATAACAGTTATGCCGCGGGCGAGGGATTGGTGCTGCAATTGGTCCATGATCTGCCTTTGCGATTGCGGGGCTTGCGGTCCGTTGCAAGAGCCATAATGCGTGCCGCTCAGCGGCACGGTAGCGCAGCAAGGATTGTTTGAGCAAGCGTCAAACGGCAACATCCAAAAGGGTACAAACCGGGGAGGCGGAGCTTTGCTGCGCAATAGAAGTCTTTGGATATTTGATAAAATCGCCACGCTTTTTGCCGTGGCGATGTCGGTGATGGCCATTTATGTCGCGGCTTTTGGGGTGTTTGATACCATCTTGGTCTCGGGGTTGACCGTGCTTTTTGCCCTGCTTTATGGCTGCTTCGCGTGGCGGCGCAATGAGAGTGACGACGAGACGCCAACCTGGATGTTGGGCCTGCACGGCGCCGTGGCGGCGGCGCTTTTATGGCTGTTGGCCGACTGGGCCAAGCTGATGTACCGGCAAGAAGAATTCTTTATTACCATACACTTGGTGCAAGATTATTATGCTTGGGCGGCTTACGGGCTGATCGCCTACCTCACCTACCGCTTCTTTGGCCTGCCAATGTTTGCCGTGATAGGCGTGGCGGCGCTCTACGTGCTGGCCCCCCATTCGGTCGGCGGCGCAGATGAGCACTGGACCCGCGTGGCGGAGAACCTTTGGTTCTCAACCGACGGTGTGTTTGGCAGGCCGGTCGAGGTGGTCGGGCGGATTGTGCTGATCTATGTGGTCATGGGCGCTGTGCTGCAAACATCGGGCGCAGGGGCGGTGCTTTTGCGCATAGCCTTTGCCGCCACCGGGCGTTTGGCGGGCGGGCCGGCCCATGCGGCGATTATCGGCTCGGCCATGTTTGGCACCCTGTCAGGTGCGGCCGTGGCCAATGTGGTCTCAACCGGTGTGTTCACCATTCCGATCATCAAAAAGGTCGGCTTTAGCGCGCGCTTTGCCGGTGGGATCGAGGCATCGGCCTCAACCGGCGGGCAAATTATGCCGCCAGTAATGGGCGCTGTGGCGTTCCTGATGGCCGATGTCACCGGCATCCCCTACGTCAAAATCATCGTCGCGGCGCTTATCCCGGCGCTTATGTTCTACGGCTCGCTGTTCGCTATCGTTTATGTCGAAGCGCGGCGTGCCGGGATCAAGCCGATGCCCCCGGAAGACCGGGTGAAGCTGACCCGCAAAGACATGATCCAGAGCCTCGCCTTCTGGATCCCGCTTGGCGTGATCGTCAGCGTGCTGATGACCGGGCGCACGGCGCAAAACGCGGGCGCTTATGCGCTGGTCACCGCGTTTTTTCTCTGCCTGATCTTGTTCCCCAAGTTTCGCAACCCGTGGCGCTGGTGGGAGGCGCTGGTCGAGGCGGGCCGCTCGTCGTCTACACTCATGATCGTCGTCGCCGCGATTGGCTTTGTCATTGGCGTGGTCAATATGACAGGCATTGGCCTGATGTTTGCCGAAAGCGTGCTGGCGTTTTCAGACAGTAACTTGGCCATGTCGCTGGTCATGGTCATGCTGGCCAGCCTCGTGCTGGGCATGGGCGTGCCGACCGGGGCCGCCTATCTGATCATCGCCATTGTGCTCGGGCCCGCGCTTGAAGGGCTGGGCGTCGCCACCATCGCCGCCCATCTATTCGTGCTCTACTTTGGCGTGCTCAGCTCGGTCACACCGCCGGTGGCATTGTCAGCCTTTGCCGCCGCCCCGATAGCCAAAGCCGGGCCGATGGAGACCGGCTTGTCAGCCGTGCGGCTCTCGTCAGCCGGGTTTATCATCCCGTTTGTCTTCGTCTATCACCCCGATATTTTGCTGGTGGTTGAGGGCGTTACCGTCTTTGGCGTGCTCTGGGCCTGCTTTGCTTTTGCCGCCTCGACATGGGGCTTGGTCACCGCGATCAGCGGCTGGGAAGGCACTGATCTGCCACTCTGGCAACGCGTGCTGCGCCTGCCCGCCGGGCTGGCCGTGCTGGCGGTGAACCCGCTTATCGCGCTTGGCGCTTTGGCGCTCTTATGTGCGCTCACAATACTGCGACGGCACAGATCCCGCCCGCCGCTCAAACAACAATAAAGGGACAAAACATGGAGGAAACGATGAAAACGCTTCTTAAATCAACTCTGGCAAGCGCTTTAGCACTCAGTGTCGGGGTGGGGCTCGCCAGCCCTGTCATGGCTGATGAAAACCTGAAAATGGCCACTATCGCGCCGGGCACATCGGCCTATCTGACGATGACGACAATGGCGACGATCATTAACCAAGCCCTTGATGATGTGAACATCACTGTTGACGCAACAGGCGCTGCCACCCGCCATATGGTCGAGGTTGCCGAAGGCAATCTTGATATGTCGATGACCTCGCCCACGGTCTATAAGTTCCTGCGCGAAGGGACGGTTATGTACCAAGAGCTGGAAAACCACGCCGAGCTGGCGCAGAATCTGAGCCTGATGTTCTGGTTCCCGCTGGGCCAATATCATGTGGTAACCTATGCCGATGATAATATCATGTCGCTTGATGAGATCGCAGGCCATACCGTATTTCTCGGCCCGCCCGGTGGTGGCGCATGGGCTGCGGCGCGCAACTGGGTTGTGGCCACAACCGGCTATGAGCCAGATGTTGACTATGAAAACATCAAAGCCAGCTGGTCGTCGGCCTTTCAGGGATTTCAGGATCGTCAGTTTGACGTTTATGTCATCTCGGGCATTGCCCCATTCCCGCAGTTAGAGCAGCTGTCGCTGACCTCTGATCTGCGCATTCTTGGCCTGACGGAAGAAGAATATGCCGGCAACCAAGCGGCGCAAGACTTTATCGAAGTGCGCGGCGAAGAGCTGGGCATCATCCCGGTTGGCATCTACGGTGAAGGCGTGGTCAACACCCAAGACGTTTATACGCTGGGTGCTGCCGTGGGTGTTACCGCCCGCGTTGGGCTGGACGAAGACCTCGTTTACCGCATGACCAAAGCCTTCTGGGAAGGTCATGCCAATGCGATGAACACCCATCCCTGGTTGGTTGATCTGACGCTGGAATATGCGGTGGCCGACGGTCAAATGGCGCTGCATCCGGGTGCGCTGCGCTATTATGAAGAGATCGGGCTCGAAATCCCCGAAGGCTCTCGCTAGGCCAATGACACCCCCAGCCCAAACCATGGGCCGGGGGTAATGATGCAAGGTTGCGCTGTGATATGACCGAGAAAATAAAGAACATCCTGTTCATCATGTTCGACCAGCTGCGGTTTGATTACCTCGGCTGCACTGGCCATCCGCATCTGAAAACCCCGCATATCGACAGGCTGGCCAGCATGTCTGTGCGGTTTTCGCATACCTATGTGCAGTCGCCGGTTTGCGGTGCCTCGCGCATGAGTTTCTACACTGGGCGCTATGTGTCCAGCCATGGGGCGGCGTGGAACAACTATCCGCTCAAGGTTGGCGAGATGACTTTGGGCGATCATTTACGCAAGCTGGATACAGCCTCTTGGCTGATCGGCAAGACCCATATGAAGGTTGATGCTGAGGGCATGGAGCGGCTCGGCTTGGCGCCTGACAGTATCATTGGCGCGCGGCTGTCTGAGTGCGGGTTTGACGTGCATACGCGTGATGACGGGCTTTGGGGCCAAGGGCCGGACGGGTTTTATGACACGCGCCGCTCGCCCTATAATGAGTTCCTCAAAGACAAGGGATATACCGGCGATAACCCCTGGGCAAATAACGCAAATTCGGGGGTCACGGCTGAGGGGAACATAGCCTCGGGTTGGCTGACCAAGAACGCGTTTTTGCCCGCCAATGTGGCCGAGAAAGACAGCGAAACCCCGTGGCTAACCGATCAAGCAATCAGCTTTTTTGAGAGCAAGCAAGCGCAAGAGCCGTGGCTCTGCCACCTGTCCTATATCAAGCCGCATTGGCCCTACATCGTGCCCGCGCCCTATCATAAAATGTATGGGCAGAGCGATGTTGTTGCCGCCATTCGCGCTGACGCCGAGCTTGACGATCCGCACCCGGTTTATGAGCAATTCATGGGCAATGCTGTCAGCACCGCCTTTCAGCGCGACGAGGTGCGCAACGCGGTGATCCCGGCCTATATGGGGCTGATCAAGCAATGCGACGATCAGATGGGTCGATTGTTTGCTTACCTTGAAGCCTCTGGCCGAATGAAAGACACGATG
The DNA here is from genome assembly GCA_016764835.1 of Paracoccaceae bacterium. The sequence continues at coordinate 9,415 of JAESRD010000290.1, forward strand.
ATCGTGCTGACATCGGACCATGGCGACTATTTAGGCGACCATTGGCTCGGCGAAAAGGAGCTGTTTCATGACCCGTCCGTGCGCGTTCCGCTGATCATCTATGACCCGCGCGCCAGTGCAGATACGACGCGCGGCACGGTCTGTGATGCGCTGGTTGAGAGCATTGATCTGGTGCCGACATTTATGGAAGCCAGAGGCGGCACCCCGCCCGCGCACATCCTAGAAGGCCGCTCGCTGATGCCGCATTTGCGCGGCGAACAGCCCGATTATTGGCGCGACTTTGCCATCAGCGAATATGATTATTCGGCGCTGCCAATGTCAGAAAACCTTGGCCTCGCGCCACTAGAAGCGCGGCTGTTTATGGTGGCTACCAAACGCTGGAAGATGATGCATGCCGAGGGTGGATTTCGGCCAATGTTGTTCGACCTAGCGCGCGACCCGCAAGAGCTGGATGATCTGGGCGGCAGCGCTGCGCATGCCGCCATACGCGACGCGCTTTACGCCCAGCTGTTCAGCTGGACCCGGCGCAACGCCCAGCGCACCACGGTGTCAGAGGCGCAAATATATGCCATGCGCAAGGGCGGCTCTAGCCGCAAAGGTATCTTGTTTGGGCTACATGATGAGAGCGATTCTGACCCAGATCTCCTCAAGAAGTATCAGGGCAAAGCCCCGCCTGTGCCAAAGAGCTAACCAATTAGACGTTTAAAATAAGGGCTTATTTGGCTGGCAGCCATGCTTTCATGCAGCAATTTCGCTTGCGCACTTGACTTACCCGACTAATTTACTCAGGTTATAGGCAGACGCAGCCAGACCGGAGAGCGCAATGGTAGACCGACCCACATTAACAACCGAGAGACCCTCAAATTGGTGGCCGTCCGACCCTTCAGGGCTTGCGCCCGAATTTGGGCTCGGTGGGCTTGTTGAGCAGATCAGCCCCGCACGCGACGCCAACCTTGCCCGCAATACCAGCCCAGCGCGGCGCCGGCATATGAATGAGACTGCCAGCGCAGATCTGCCAGCACATGATGCCCGCGTGCTGACCGGTGATAGCGGCCGCGCGAACATCAATCTTGATGGCCAAGAATACATCTTGCGCATCACCCGTGCTGGAAAGTTGATCCTGACAAAATGAAGCAAGAAGCATCTTCGCATCGCGGCGGCGTGCCAGTGGGCGAGCTGACAGAACTTGGCCCGGTTGAGGCCGGTGCCGTGTTGTATCTGCGGCTCTGGAGCGGCAGTCCCGCTTGCCGTGCGACGGCCCGCAAAGACTTTGACCGCGCACTGGGTATCAGCAATGGTGCCGCCGCCCTAAATGCGCTCGATGAAATCTTTGAGCTGTTTTTGCGGTTTGGCCGCCGCGGGCTGGTCCGCCACCAGCTGCGCTGCAAATGCCTTGGCGCAGATGAGGCCTGTTTTGCCAATTTTATCGCCGCCGCCGCCGAGGGCGAGCGCGAAGACGCGATCATGCTCGCCTCGCTGATGGTCCGCCCCGACGTCGCCCCCGCCGCTGCCGCTTTGGCCCAGAGTTTTGGCCTCGCATTACGGCGCATGTCAGTGCCCGATGACTTTGCCGTCTCGTCGCAGGGCTATCAGGCTGGCATGGTGCATTAACCGCCATCCGTGCCTTGGGTGATTGATTTCGCCCAAAAACCGTTTATCTTGAACCGTTCAATGGCTTAACCTATCTCAGGCTTAACCTTTCTCGGGCAGGCTCAGCGGGCATGATAAAATACACTCTTTCTTGCGATAACGATCACCGCTTTGATGCGTGGTTTCAGTCGGCTGACGGGTTTACCAGCCAGCTTGAGGCTGGCCATTTGGTGTGCACGACCTGCGGCAGCGCCAAGATTGCAAAGTCACTGATGGCCCCGGCAATTGCGGTTTCAAAGAAAGCCGCCCCTGCGCCGCCCAGCGAAACACCGCCAACAGATGAGCCTTCCGGCCCACTCAGCACCCCGGCCAATGCCGCCGAAGACAAGCTCGCCGCTCTGCGCAAACATGTAGAGAAAACATCCGAATATGTCGGCATGTCCTTTGCCGAAGAGGCCCGCGCCATGCATTTGGGTGATACGCCCGAGCGGGCGATCTACGGCGAGGCCCGGCTAGAAGAGGCCAAAAAACTGGTTGATGATGGCATCCCGGTTATGCCGCTGCCATTTACCCCGCGCCGGGGCAGCAACTAACTAAACCGCTGGAAAATTCTTGATATTTTGGCCGGCCTTGTAGCCGCCATCGGCTCTTTTGCAGCGTCCAAACTGATGCCGGGCCGCTTGGATGTTATGATTGTCCAGTCATGCGCCAATAATTGTGGACCAAGCAATGCGCCCGCAGCATTGCCCTTTTGCCCCGCGCCTTCTAAGACAGGCGCGACGTACTCTGAGGACACATAATGCCGATCTTGGTCATGAAATTCGGTGGCACATCTGTCGCCACAATCGACCGTATCCAGCGCGCCTCAAAGCGGGTTGCGGTAGAAGTCGCCAATGGCTTTGATGTCATTGTTATCGTGTCGGCTATGTCTGGCCGCACCAATGAGCTGGTCGGCTGGGTCGATGAGACCGCCCCGCTCTATGATGCCCGCGAATATGACGCCGTTGTCGCCTCGGGCGAAAACATCACAGCCGGGCTGATGGCTTTGCGGCTGCAAGAAATGGATGTGCCAGCGCGCAGCTGGCAGGGCTGGCAAGTGCCGGTGCAAACCACTTCTATCCACGGCGCGGCCCGGATCGAAGAGATCCCCGCCGACAACATCCTTGCCAAGTTTGGCGAAGGCATGCGCGTGGCTGTGGTTGCCGGTTTTCAGGGCGTGTCAAACCAAGGCCGGATCACCACGCTGGGCCGGGGCGGGTCGGACACAACGGCCGTTGCCTTTGCCGCCGCATTTAAGGCGGAGCGCTGCGACATCTATACCGATGTTGATGGCGTCTACACCACCGACCCGCGCATTTGCGACAAGGCCCGCAAGCTGAGCAAAATTTCTTATGAAGAGATGTTAGAGCTGGCCTCGCTCGGGGCCAAAGTTTTGCAAACCCGCTCGGTTGAGCTGGCCATGCGCTATAAAGTGCGCTTGCGGGTGCTTAGCTCTTTTGAAGAGCAATCTGATAATGCTGGCACATTGGTTTGTGCCGAGGAGGAAATCATGGAAAGCAATGTTGTGGCCGGTGTCGCCTATAGTCGCGATGAGGCGAAAATGACCCTGATCAGCGTCGCCGACAGGCCCGGCATTGCCGGCGCGATCTTTGGCCCGCTGTCGGAGGCGGGGGTTAATGTTGACATGATCGTGCAAAACATCTCGGAAGATGGCCGCACTGATATGACGTTTTCTTGCCCGACCGATCAGGTTCTGCGGGCAGAGGCGGCAATTAAAGCGGCGCAGGATTCTGGCGAGATTAACTATCAGGTGCTCGATAGTGATACCGGCGTGGCCAAGGTTTCTGTCGTTGGCATTGGCATGCGCAGCCATGCCGGTGTTGCCGCCCAGATGTTTGACGCGCTGGCCGATGAGGGCATCAATATCAAAGTGATTACCACATCTGAGATCAAAATATCGGTATTGATAGACCGCAAATATATGGAGCTGGCCGTCCAAGCCCTGCATGATATTTTCGAGCTGGAAAAAACCGGCTAAGCTGTTTTTTCGTAAACCGAAACATGCATTTTGCTGTTGGCGTCATAAGGCGCTTTGTTCCAACTGCCCCAGCGCTCGGCCAGCTTAAAACCATTAAGCTGCGCCATCAGGTCTAGCTCGGGCGGATAGACATAACGCATGGGCAGCGGCACCATGCGCATACCTGCTGGCGTGATGGTAATACGTTGCATATCAAGTACTTGGCGTGCTCGGTCATGGCGGATCGCCTCAAGCTGCACCGCGCCAAAATCAACCGATTGCGTGCGGGTGCGCTGGCCGCCGTCAAAGTCTTCAAAGTCAGGCACAAACGCCTCGACGACAAAGCGGCCGCCTTTGTTCAAGTGCCGCGCGGCATTGGCAAAGCAAGCCAGCTGGCCGTCTTGGCTCGTGACATTAAACAGCGTGTTGAACACCAAGAGCACGAGGCCAAAGCCGCCGGCCACTTGCGCTTGCGTCATGTCACCCTGCACCACCTCTATTGCCGCGCCGCCGGGCTTGGCCCGCAGCAGGTCAATCATCGGGGCTGAGGCTTCAATGCCAGCAATATCGATGCCCAGCTGCGCCAATGGCAGCGCAATCCGACCACTGCCAATGGCAAATTCAAGCACCCGGCCCGAGCCTGCCAGCTGGGCCAAGACCGCCACGGCTGCGCCCGTTGTGCCGGGGTCATGCTGCGCGTCATAGCCCTGAGCATTCAGCGCGCCAAAAGTCTCTGCATTATAGCCTTCCATTTTGCACCTTTCGTTTCAAACCTTAACGCTAAGCCGCCCCGCGCCCATATGAAAGGCGTTTCGTTTCGGCTTTCATTGTGGTCTAACTCACCCAATGCAGGTGAAACCTGCTGCAAAAGAAAGCCGGGGCAGAATGGCAGACAGACCGGAAAGCGAAAGCCGCAAACTGCTTGGCCGCCTGCGCGACGCGCTGGCCGAAGAGGGCGCGGGCCAAGAGCGGCTTGACCGTATCGTTGGGCTTATCGCCCATTCGATGGCGGCTGAGGTCTGCTCTATCTATCTATTTCGCGACGCTGAAACGCTGGAGCTATGCGCCACAGAGGGGCTGGATGCCGCAGCGGTTCACCAAACCCGGCTGCGGCTGGGCGAGGGTCTTGTTGGCCGCACCGCCAAAAAGGGCTATGTCATTAACACCGCAGATGCCCCCGCCGAGCCGGGGTTTCGCTATATGCCAGAAACCGGCGAGGAGCGTTACATCAGCTTTTGCGGTGTGCCGGTGCAGCGGCTGGGCGAGACACTGGGCGTGCTAGTGGTACAGTCCAAATCAGCCCGCAAAATCACCCCAGATGAGGTTTATGCGCTCGAAGTTGTGGCCATGGTTTTGGCTGAGATGACCGAGCTTGGCGTTTTCGTTGGCGACGGTGCGGCGCTGAGCGCGCGCCACCAACAGCCGGTTATGTTCCGCGGCACCCAAGCACAGGAGGGCGCGGCCAGAGGCCATGTTTACCTGCATGAGCCCCGCGTCGTTGTCACCAACCCGATAGCCGATGACCCAGAGGCAGAGCTGGCCCGGCTGCGCGCCGGGGTTGAGGAGCTGCGGGTCACGGTTGATGAGTTGCTTTCAACCACGGTGACCAATGATAAAGACCAGCGCGAAGTGCTGGAAGCCTACCGAATGTTTGCCAATTCACGCAGCTGGCTGCGGCGGATGGAGGCCGATATTGGCGGCGGGCTGTCTGCCGAAGCGGCGGTTGAAAAAGAGCAGTCTTTGGCCCGCACCCGCATGAGCCAAGCTGGCGATGCTTATCTGCGCGAGCGCTTGCATGATCTTGATGATCTCTCGAACCGGCTGCTGCGCATTCTGACTGGCCAAGGTGTTGATACTGGGGCAGAAATGCCAGAAGACGCGGTGCTTGTCGCCCGCAATATTGGCCCCGGTGAGCTGCTAGAATATGGCAAACGGCTCAAAGGAATTGTGCTTGAAGAGGGCTCTGTTGGCAGTCATGCCGCCATCGTGGCGCGGGCGTGGGCGATCCCGCTGATCATTCGGGCGGAACGGATTACGACTGAGGCGCTGAACGGCGATGAGATCCTGGTCGACGGCGACCAAGCCATTGTACATCTGCGGCCAGATGAGGCGATCACCAAGGCATTTGCCGATAAAATCGCCATGCAGGCGCGGGCGCAGGAGCGCTATGCCTCTATCCGCAGCCTGCCTGCGATGACCCAATGTGGCACCGAAATCCATTTGCATATGAATGCGGGCCTGATGGCTGACCTGCCATCGCTTGAGAATTCTGGTGCCGAAGGGGTTGGCCTGTTTCGCACCGAATTGCAGTTTCTGATCCGCAATAAAATGCCCAAACGGGCCGAGCTTTCGGCGCTTTATGCGCGGGTGATGGATGCGGCTGGCGGCAAGCGCGTGGCATTTCGCACGCTCGATATCGGGTCAGACAAAGTACTGCCCTATATGAAGCCAAATGATGAACCAAACCCGGCCATGGGCTGGCGCGCTATTCGGGTGGGCTTAGATAAACCCGGCGTTTTGCGGATGCAGCTTCAGGCGCTAATCCGTGGCGCCTCGGGGCGGCCGCTGACGATTATGTTCCCGTTTATTGCCGAGCCGGGCGAGTTTCATGCTGCCCGCGCTGAGTTTGACAAGGCCATGGAACGTGAGCGCATTCTTGGCCATCCGCTGCCAGAATCTATTGAAGTGGGCGCGATGCTTGAGACCCCGTCGCTGGCCTTTGCCCCCGATAGTTTCTTTAGCGAGGTCGATTATCTGTCGATCGGCGGCAATGATCTCAAACAGTTCTTCTACGCCGCTGACCGCGAAAACGAGCGGGTCCGCCGCCGCTATGACACGCTAAATGTTAGTTTTCTCAACCTGTTAGAGATGATCGCTTTGCGTTGCTCAACGGCGGGTACATCCGTTAGCTTCTGTGGCGAAGATGCGGGCCGCCCGCTTGAGGCTTTGTGCTTTGCCGCCCTTGGCATTCATGTTCTGTCGATGCGCCCGGCCTCGATTGGCCCGGTAAAGCACCTGCTGCGGTCGAGCAATCTGGGCGAAGCCAAGGCGATTATCGACGAGGCCCGTGCGGCGGGGGCGCCGTCAGTGCGGCCCGCTTTGACCGAATGGCTGGTGGGCAAGGGCTGGGCGTTACCGCAGGGCTAACCCTTCTTAAACGCCAGCTTATCCTTTGCCAGCATTTTGTGAAAATGGCCCAAGACCTCGTCTTGTTCATGCGCCCGGCCCAGCTGGCGCAGGCCAAAATGCACATGGGCGATTTCGGTATAATAGGTGGTGAAAACATAGTTCACCCCGGCCCCGGCAACCGCGCCAATAATCGGCACCGCCTGACTGGCCAGTTTTTGCGAAATCTGGGCGGCAAATTTGGGCGCAATCTTGGTGATCAGCGAATTGACCGCCGGGCCGCTCAGCGCCATGCGCGCACCGATAAAGGCCGTGTCGATCCCGTCATCATCTTTGCCGGGGCCACCCGCGCCAAAGACGCGCAAAACCTCTAGCCGGGTATCGTCGGCTGTAGGGTCTTCGCCGTAGCTCTCAGCCACGCCTTGGATAGCGCGAAAAATCACCATAGTCGCCACCGGCAGCTCGGCCAGCGCAGTTGGCAAGCCGCCAAGCCCGCCCAGCGCGCCGGTGACAACGCTGACCGCACGATGGGCACCGTCAGAGGCAAAAGGCCGGTGCAAAAGGCTTTGGCCACGGCTGCGCTCGGCAAGGTTATAGGCTTGGCTCAGCGCGGTTCTGGCCCGCGACTCAATCAGCTTTCGGGTTTTGGCAGGCAGCAGATTAAGGCCATCTTCGACCTGACCACCCGCCAGATTGACAGCCTTCATCAACACCCCGCCTGCGCGGCGCTGGCGCAGCGCCAATGCCTGTATTTGCGCCAATTCAGCCCCGCCCAAAGGTGTGGGTTTTGGCTCTGGGTTTACAAGCTTCATGTCAGGGTCGAGCGTGCTCTCATCGGATTTATCCATAGGTATAATATGGGGCTTGTGAACCAAATATCAATCTAAAGCGCGGCAAACGCGGCCTTTGACCCCGGCCCAACTCCCCGGCACTAGGGCCCGGCCGAGCACCCGGGCCGGGTTGGTCGGCGGCGGCATTTCAACATCGGGCAACAATGTGAACCCGAACCGCATGTAATAGTCAGCGTCGCCGACCAGCATGGCCCGCTGCCAGCCCAAAGCGGCGGCAATATCCATAGCGCCAAAGACAAGCGCCGCCCCCAGCCCCTCGCCCTGACGGGTTGGGTGCACCGCTATCGGCCCGACCAGCAACGCCGTTTGCCCGCCAACACGCACCGGCCAGCCGCGTATGGCTCCGGCCAATACTTTGTCTGCGTCACGCGCGACCAAACACATCGGCTTGGCGGGCGCTATATCATCGCGCAGCCGGTAAGATGACAGCGCCTCGCGGCCGGGCACAAAGCATAAATCGAGTAAAGCCTCGACCTCCCAGTAATCATCTGCCGTTTCTTGCGCTAAATCGTACATCTCGCCCCGCCTATACTGGCTGGCGCTGGCCCTAACACAGGTTATGGGTGCCAGCAAATGCACGATTGCCGCTGTGCCGCTTCCCACTGGTGCAACGATCCCCTAAGCTGCAATGGGCAGAGTTTAGCAACTGGGAGTGAGCAGCAGTGAAAGCCAAAATTGGCGTGATCGGCGGGTCGGGCATTTATAATATTGATGGGCTGACCAACACGAGCTGGATTGATGTTGAAACCCCATGGGGGCCACCCTCTGATCAGATATTAACCGGAGAAATCGGCGGTTTTGAGATGGCATTTTTGCCGCGCCATGGTCGTGGACATGTGCATGAGCCCAGCGCCGTGCCGTACCGGGCCAACATTGACGCGCTCAAGCGGATTGGTGTCACTGATATTGTCGCCGTTTCTGCCTGCGGCTCGTTTCGTGAAGAAATGGCGCCGGGTGATTTTGTCATGGTAGATCAATATATTGACCGCACGGTTGGCCGCACGGCGAGCTTTTTTGGCACTGGCTGTGTGGCCCATGTTTCGGTCGCACATCCGACGTGCGAGCGCCTTAGCAGGGCCGCGCAAGCCGCGGCCATTGCGGCGGGGGCCAAAGTGCATTGGGGCGGCACATATCTGGCCATGGAGGGCCCGCAATTCTCGACCCAAGCCGAGAGCCGAATGTACCGCGACGCCTGGGGCGCTGATGTGATAGGCATGACCAATATGCCCGAAGCAAAACTGGCCCGCGAGGCAGAGATTTGTTACGCGCCGATCGCCATGGTCACCGATTATGACAGCTGGCACGAAGCCCATGGCAGCGTCGATATCACTGAAATCATTGCGATTTTGGGGGCGAATGGCGACACGGCCCGCGCCACTATCGCCGGGCTGCCAGCCCAATTGACTGCCGAGCGCACGCCCTGCCCTTGTGGCTGTGACCGCGCCTTGGAGCATGCGATAATGACAGCAGCAGAGCAGCGCGACCCAGCGCTTTTGGCTCGGCTTGATGCTGTGGCCGGGCGGGTGCTGAGCCCGGATACAAAGGAAAACGCATGAGTTTTGATCTCTGGCTGGCCTTCACCGCCGCCACCATCATCTTGCTGTTGATCCCCGGCCCAACCGTGCTGTTGGTCATGTCATATGCCATATCACAGGGGCGCAAAGTGGCGGTGGCCTGCGCGCTTGGCGTCGCCTTTGGCGATCTTATTGCCATGTCTGCCTCATTGTTTGGGCTGGGCACTTTAATCATGGCATCGGCCACTTTATTTAACCTGACGAAATGGGCCGGCGCTGTCTATCTGGTCTGGCTGGGCATAAAGCTGTTGCGCAACCCACCCGCGCTGGTTGAGACCACAACAGAAGCGTCAGATACCAGCCGCGCCATCTTTGGCCATGCGGCCATGGTCACGGCGCTCAACCCAAAATCCATCGCGTTTTTCATTGCCTTCGTGCCGCAGTTCATTGATGCATCTGCGCCTTTGAGCGGCCAATTTGCCATCGTCATTGCCACATTCGTCGGGCTGGCGGCGCTCAACGCGCTGGCCTATGCGCTGCTTGCCGACAAAATGCGCCAGTCAATTGCCCGACCATCAGTTTTGCGCAATATATCGCGCGCGGGCGGTGGTGCGCTTATTCTTATGGGCCTCACCACGGCCACTTTGCGCAAAGGAGCGTAAATCATGAAAACCGTCAGAGACTATATCCGCACGATCCCAGACTTTCCAAAGCCGGGGATTATGTTTCGTGATGTGACCACGTTGTTTAGCGATCCGCGCGGGTTTCGGCTGTCGATTGATCAGCTGCTCAGCCCCTATACCGGCCTGCCGATTGACCGGGTTGCCGGGCTAGAGGCGCGCGGGTTTATCCTTGGCGGGGCTGTGGCGCACCAGCTCTCGACCGGCTTTGTGCCAATCCGCAAAAAGGGCAAACTGCCGGGCGAAACCATTGAGCAAAGCTACCAGCTTGAATATGGTGAGGCGATTATGGAGCTGCATAAAGACGCCATTTTGCCGGGTGAAAAGGTGCTGTTGGTTGATGACCTTTTGGCCACTGGCGGTACGGCTGAGGCCGGGATCAACCTGATAGAGCGGCTTGGCGGCGAGGTCATTGGCTGCGCATTCGTCATCGACCTGCCAGATCTTGGCGGACGCGCCCGGCTTGATGCTTTGGGCATGGATGTTCACGCGCTGTGCAGCTTTGAAGGCGATTAATGTGGCCGCCATCTTTCTCCCCTTTGCGACCCTGTTCATAAGAAGGGTCGGCGTCTTCATATTTGGCGTCGGCTAAGCGCATGCTGTCATGATCGCCAAACTCGAAATGTTCATCACCCTC
>JAESRD010000291.1 GCA_016764835.1 Paracoccaceae bacterium
CGAATGGGCCGACGCGCCCGTGCTCACCGTCGAAGACGCGTTCTTGCGCTCGGTCTTGCCGGGCCGCGAGGGCAGCGATCCTATCGGGCTACATCTCGACACAAGCGGCGTGCATTTTGACGCCTCAACCCCCAGCGATCTTGAAAAAATCTTGCTCGAGAACCCGCTGGATGACGCAGCCCTTTTGGCCCGGGCCCGCGCCGCGATTGCCCAGCTGCGCGCCAATGACCTGTCTAAATACAACATCCATGACCCGGCTTTGCCACCGCCCCCCCCCGGCTATGTTCTTGTGATCGATCAAACCGAAAACGACGCCTCAGTCAAAGCCTCAAAAGCCAACCGCAACCGATTTCTTGAGATGTTGTTCGTCGCCCGCGAAGAGCACCCCGCCGCCCAGATCATCATTAAGACCCACCCAGAAACCCAGCGCGGCCTGCGCGACGGTCACTACATTCCCGGCGATGGCAGCGGCGACATAACCTTTCTCGACAGCCCCGTCTCGCCGTGGCAGCTGCTCGACGGCGCGATTGCGGTCTACACAGTCTCATCACAGATGGGCTTTGAGGCGATCATCGCCGGACACAAACCTGTGGTCTTTGGCCAGCCCTTCTATGTCGGCTGGGGCCTCAGCGATGACCGCATGCCGGTTGACCGCCGCCAGCGCCACCTGACCCGCGCCCAGCTTTTTGCCGCCGCGATGATCCTTTATCCGCGCTGGTACGACCCGTTCCACGACCGATTATGCACGCTTGAACAAGCCATTGCCGCGCTTTCCGCCGAAACCCGCGCTTGGCGCGATGACCAAAACGGCTGGGTTGCCTCTGGCATGCGGCTATGGAAATTCGCCCCGCTCAACCAGTTTTTTGGCCGTTACAAACCCGTCCGCTTTGCCGCGACCCCCGCCAAGGCGCTAGCCCAAACCGCGTCGGGGCAGCGGCTTATGGTCTGGGCCAATAAGATCACGCCTGAGCTCGCAGATGCCGTGCGGGTCGAAGATGGCTTTTTGCGCTCACGCGGTTTGGGTGCCGAACTCACCCCGCCGCTCAGCCTCGTGCTCGATGATCTTGGCATATATTTTGACCCGACGGCGCCGAGCCGCCTAGAGCAAATGATCACCAAAAGCACGGCGCTTGACCAAGGCGCACTGCTGCGGGCCGAGCGGCTGATCGCCAAATTGCGCACCTTGGGTCTCAGCAAATATAACCAAGGCGGCGGCATACCCGAAATACCGCGCGGAAAACGGCTTATCCTCGTGCCCGGCCAAGTTGAAGACGACGCGTCAATCTTGCGCGGCGCGGGCGAGATATGCACCAATGCGGCACTCATCGCCGCCGCCCGCGGCGCCAATCCAGATGCGCTGATCCTCTATAAACCGCACCCAGATGTAGAGGCCGGGTTGCGGACAGGCGCTGTGCCAGATGCCGACCAACTGGCTGATATTGTGTTGCAAAACACTGACCCGGCGCAGATTATCGACGCGGTTGATGAGGTTTGGACCATGACCTCGCTCATGGGGTTTGAGGCCCTTTTGCGCGGCAAAAAAGTCACCTGTCTGGGCCAGCCTTTCTATGCCGGATGGGGGCTAACGCGTGATCTCGGCCCGGCAGTGGCGCGCCGCACAGCCCGGCCCAGCCTCGCGGCTTTGGCCCATGCCACACTGATAGATTATCCGCGCTATTACGACCCGGTCACCCGGTTGCCCTGCCCGGTTGAGATTGCGGTCGAGCGTTTGGCCCAAGGTGGTGTGCCCCGGCCCGGCCGGCTCAACCGGATATTGGCAAAAGCACAGGGGCTGCGGGCCCGCTTCGCCTATCTCTGGCGCTGATTTTCAATTGCCGCCGCTGCGGCGCTAGGGCTCAAACTTGGCGCTGATCACGCCGATCGCCAGTGCGCCGGCCTCCTCAGCGCTCATATGCGTGGTATCGAGCACAACGGCATCGTCAGCCGCGATCATTGGGGCAGCATCGCGCTCAGCGTCGCGGGTATCGCGGGCAATCACATCTGCGCGTACTTGCTCTGGGCTGATATCCAAGCCCTTGGCCACCAGCTCCGCCCAGCGCCGCTCAGCGCGCACATCGCTACTGGCCGTGACATAGAGCTTCACCTCGGCCTGCGGACAAATGACAGTGCCAATATCGCGGCCATCAAGCACAGCACCGCCTGCACGGCGGGCAAAGTTGCGCTGATAGGTCAGCAAAGCGGCGCGGACCTGCGCATTGACGGCAACAACACTGGCGGCTTGGGCGACATCGGGGCTGCGCAGATCTGTGCGGGCCAGATCATCAGCGCCAAGGCTCTGGGCGGCAAGCAACGGTTCTTGACCAGCCAGAACCCGCGCGCCAACGGCCCGGTAAAGCAGGCCAGTATCGAGATGGGCAAAGCCGAACCGCGCACAAACCATGCGCGAGATCGTGCCCTTGCCCGCCGCCGCTGGCCCGTCAATTGGATAGTGAACTGCACATTATTTTCCATTGGTCTCAGACCCTCGCTTGGCTTGCGGTTTTACCACCCAGCTTTTAGCCAGCAGCACAAAAGCCAGCAAAATAAGCCCGTATTTGGCCATTGTCAGAAAGTTAGCCTGAACTACAAGCGCCGCATCTGGCGGCAATGGCCCGGCCATAAGCTGCATGAGTGTATAGTTTTCAGACAGATCGGCGGCGGCAAACAAGGTCGCTGCCCCAGCAGCAGCCGACGCCGCCAATCCGCGCCCACGCCGCAACGCCAACAGCGACAGCCACAGCCCGACGCTGAGCGGAAACAACGTGTCCAACACCCGAAACGGGCCGCCATACCAGTCACGCCCAAGCGGGGTGATGGCGGTCAAATAGCCCTCGGCCGTCTCGAAACTATAGCCAAAGAAGCGCAGATCAAACGGCAGCTGCCAGCCCGCCTCTGGCAGCAGTCTCACGCCCACAACAAGCGCCAGCCCAAGCCCCGACAGGCAAGCGATAATCGCCGCCGCAACCTGCACCCGAAATGCTGTGTGCTTCTTTTTCTTTGCCACGATCCTAACGGTTGCTGCGCTCAATCCGCGCCCCAAGCCCAGTCATCAGCGGCTCAAATATTGGGAATGAGGTGGCAATTGGCCCGCCATCATCAAGGCTGATCGGCTTGGTACTGGCAAAACCCATGATCATAAAGGCCATGGCGATACGGTGGTCTAGGCGACTCTCGACGGTCACACCGCCCGGCACATTGCCGTGGCCGCACCCCTCAACCGACCACCAATCTTCGCCCTCATCTACACTGACACCCGCAGCGCGCAGCCCAACAGCCATCGCATCGATCCGGTCACATTCCTTGACCCGCAGCTCTTTGACACCGCGCATCATGGTCACGCCTTCGGCAAAGGAGGCGACGACAGACAGCACCGGATATTCGTCGATCATGCTGGCAGCGCGGGCTGGCGGCACCTCGATCCCGCGCAGATCGGGCGAAAACTTGGCCCGCAGATCAGCCACAGGTTCGCCGCCCTCAAGCCGCTCATTCTCAAATGTCAGATCAGCGCCCATTTCTTGCAAGGTAATGAACAGGCCCGCCCGCGTAGGGTTAAGCCCAATCGTTGGCACCAAAATATCGGAGCCTTCGGTGATCAGCGCCGCACAAACCGGAAACGCCGCCGATGACGGATCACGCGGCACGGTGATGTTTTGCGCCTTTAGCTCTGGCCGCCCAACAAGCGTGATCACCCGGCCCGCATCCGTCACCTCGGTGCTGATCTGCGCGCCAAAGCCCGCCAGCATCCGCTCGGAATGGTCGCGCGTGGCTTCGCGCTCTATCACCACGGTTTCGCCCGGCGCGTTTAGCCCGGCCAACAGCACGGCTGATTTCACTTGCGCTGACGGTACTGGTAACGTGTAGCGCACTGGCACAGGGTCTGCGGCACCGACAAGCGCCATGGGCAATCGGCCGGCGCTGCGGCCATGCGCTTGGGTGCCAAACAGCGCCAACGGGTCGGTTATCCGGCTCATGGGGCGGCTGTTGAGCGAGGCATCGCCGGTGAACACGGCCGTGATCGGCGTGGTCGCCATGGCCCCCATAATCAACCGCACGCCAGTGCCTGAATTGCCGCAATTGATCACCTGATCTGGTTCGGCAAAACCGCCAATGCCGACGCCGTGCACAGACCAGCTGCCCGCGCCGTGGTCAACAACCTCAGCGCCAAAGGCCCGCATCGCCGCCGCCGTATCGAGCACGTCTTGGCCCTCAAGCAGCCCTTCAATCTGGGTCTCGCCAATGCTCAGCGCGCCAAGAATAAGCGCCCGGTGCGAAATGGATTTATCGCCCGGCACATGGGCCTCGCCTTTGAGCGCGCCGCTGCGCCGTGATGTCATAGGAATGGGGGTGCCGTGGGCAGACATAGGGGGCCTCTTTGGTTTGTTATTGCCTTTTAGGCCCCTGTTCTTAGACCACAGGGCGCGCCGCGTAAATCGCCCCAAACGGGCCTAGCTGCGATGACCCTATTTCCGGTGAAAGGTCAGGTAATGCGGTCTGCGACCCTCGCGCAGGGCTTTTTGCTCATAGCGGGTCGAATGCCAGTCTTGCCATGGCTGATCATCGGGCAGGTTTGCGCGCACAAAACCGGCCTTTGGCACCTCGCGCAAGGTTTGCACAACATATGACGGGATGTCGGTGGCCACGCGCAACTCAGCGCCGGGCTTCATCACCCGTGCGAGCGGCAGCAGATGCTCTGGTGTCACAAACCGGCGCCGGTGGTGGCGGGTTTTGGGCCATGGGTCAGGATAGTTGAGAAACACCTTTGAGATCGAGCCATCAGCAATGATATCAAACAGGTCACGCACATCGCCGGGGTGGATAGAGACATTGGCCACATCAGCCGCTCGCAACTTGCCCAGCAACATGGCGACGCCGTTCACAAACGGCTCACAGCCGATCAGGGTAATGTCAGGGTTTTGCGCGGCCATGGCCACAAAGTGTTCACCGCCGCCAAAGCCGATTTCCAGCCAGATATCACGCCCGCCAAAATGCGTCGCCAGATTGAGCGGTAGACGGTCAGGGTTGTCAGCGCGGCTGACGGCTTCAAGCGTCAACGGCGCGAGATCATTTTCCAAATAGTCATTTTGCGCAGCACGAATGGTCTTGCCACGAAAGCGGCCATAAAAGTTGCGCCACGGCGTGCCGTTTGGGTGGTTTGAGCCAGAATTATCCATGCCCGGCCTCTAACAAGGCCGGACCATGGCGGCAAGCCGCCTGTTGGTTTATTGGCAAGCCGCCTGTTGGTTTATTGGCAAGCCGTCCGTTTGTTTAGCCGCTAGGCCCGCCCATAGGCTTCGCAAATGGCGACTTGCAGCGCATCGGCCGGGCTGCGGTCGGTCCATGAAACCAGCTGAAAGGCCGGGTAGAAACGCTCGGCGTTCTTCACCGCAGCACCAATCATCGTATCAATCTGCTCTGGGCTGGCGACTTGGTTGCCAGCAAGAGCCAAACCGTAGCGGAAAACCATCAGATTTTGCTCTTCCCACCATGTAAAGCTGCCGGTCCAACATGTGTCGTTGATCCGGTTGAGCAGATCATAAAGGGCTGGCAGTTTCTCGACAGGTGGCTCCATCTCGAAGGTGCAAATCAGCCGCAGGGTCTGATCATGCTCGGCCCAAGCCAATGTCAGCGAATAGGTCCGCCACTGGCCTTCGACAGCCATGGCGATCTGATCATCAGCGATCCGGTCAAATTCCCAGTCGTGATGCGCTGCGATATGCTCCACCAGATCAATCGGGTGAAGATCATCGGCTTCGGAAAACTGCTCTAACGATCGCATCTTGGCCTCACCTGCTTGGCGCGGGGTTGCCCCCGTTCGCTATGTATCTGCTCAATAAGCTGTGGGTTCGCCCAGCAGCTCTACGAGATATGGTAGGCGGCGCAGGGCGAACCTGTAAAGCAGGAAGTTGGGGATAAGAGGCGGTTTGTTGGGTTTTTTGCGGCAAAACGCGCTGGCAATGACCTTGCGGCTTGTATAGCCGGGCCAGAGGCTGCGCCACAAATCATGGGAGAGTGCCGCCTCAAAACGTGGCTATTGCTCGTCCATTTGCCTGCTAAGATCATAGCCGGGTTAAGGCTAAACCTGAGCGAGGGCAGATGAACATTAAGGATAGACTAGACGCCGCGCTGGGCGCGTTTTCAGAGCCAATCGACCAGCTCACGCAGGTGATGCTCCAGATTGATGACCCAGATCATAGGCAGCGCATGGACACCAAGATCAAAGAATGGTGTGCCTACTGGTAGACATAGAGTATTCGTCAGGCAGTTGGCGGGCGGAAAATCCCGAATAGGGCAGCCCGGTGATGCGCCAAACGCCCGCTTCAGTCAGCGCTGGCCATCATCGCATCAAGCCGGGCTTTAAGCGCCGCGTTCTCTTCGCGCGCCTTTTGCGCCATTGCCCGCACCGCATCAAACTCTTCGCGGGTGACAAAGTCGCGCTCGGCCAGCCAACGGTCCATCATCGACTTTACGGCATTATTGGCCTCATCCTTTGCCCCCTGCGCCACGCCCATAGCGTTGGTCATCAGCTGCGACAGGTCGTCGAATATTTTTCCACGGTTTTGCATTTAAGCCTCCGGTTTGGTGTTGGCATCTATATGGGCACCCCAAGCGCAGACTGCAAGCTGCCGCCCGTTGACATAAGCGCGCGAAACCATAAATCATCAGGGTAGCAAGGAGCACATATGCAAGCGGCCATCCTCTTCCCTAATATTTCGCCCGAAATATTCACCATTCCCCTGTTTGGCATGGAGTTTAGCCTGCGCTGGTACGCGCTAGCCTATATCTTTGGCATTCTCATTGGCTGGTCTATTGCCCGCAAAGCCGCGCTGCACGGGCGGCTTTGGCCAAACGGATTGGCGCTGATGACCGCCGAGCAGCTCGAAAACCTGATGACATGGGCGATCATGGGCATCATTATCGGCGGCCGCTTGGGCTATGTTATCTTTTATAATCCGGCGCATTTCATCGCCAATCCGGCCCAGATCCCCATGATCTGGCAAGGTGGCATGTCGTTTCATGGCGGCTTCTTGGGCGTCGTGGTCGCCGTGGCTATCTTTGCGCGGCGCGAGGCGCTGGCGCTTGGCTCCGTCGCTGACCTTGCCGCCATGGCCGCAACACCGGGGCTGCTGCTGGGGCGCTTGGCCAACTTTATCAATGCCGAGCTATGGGGCCGGCCGACAGACCAGCCATGGGGCGTGATCTTTCCGGGCCAAGCGGCGCAAACCTGCGCCGATGTCGCGGGCCCCTGTGCGCGCCATCCGTCGCAGCTCTACGAGGCCGGGCTAGAGGGCCTGCTCCTCGGGGCCATATTGCTTACCGCTGGTTTTGCCTTTCGCGCAACACGGCGGCGTTGGCAGCTCACTGGCATGTTCATCACCGGCTACGGCATTGCTCGCATAATAATAGAGAACTTCCGTCAGCCTGACGCGCAGTTCGTCTCCGAGGGCAACCCGATCGGCCTGATCATCCAGTTTGGTGACTGGGGCCTGACAAGTGATTGGGGCCTGACTATGGGCCAAGCTTTGTCCATCCCAATGGTGCTGATCGGCCTCTTGGTCATCATCGCAGCCCGGCGCGGCGCGGCCCCGGTGACCGCATGACCAAGCTGGGCGCACATCTTATAGAGCGGATAAAGGCCAGAGGCCCACTGAACATGGCCGAATATATGGATGCCTGCCTGCTGCACCCAACGCTTGGCTATTACACAACGCGCCCGGTTTTTGGCGCGCAGGGTGATTTCACCACAGCGCCCGAGATCAGCCAGATGTTTGGCGAAATGATCGGCCTTAGCCTCGCGCAAGCCTGGCTTGATAGCGGCGCCCCTGCCGCGTTCGTTCTGGCCGAACTGGGGCCGGGCCGCGGCACGCTCATGGCCGATATCCTGCGCGCCACAAATGCTGTGCCCGGCTTTACCGCCGCCGCTCAGGTGCATCTGGTCGAGGCCTCACCCCGCCTGCGCGACGAGCAGGCCGAGACCGTGCCGCGCGCTATGTGGCATGACAGTATAGACGAGCTGCCCGAGCTGCCGCTGTTTCTCATTGCCAATGAGTTCTTTGACGCGCTGCCCCTGCGCCAGTTTACCCGCACCGAAGACAGTTGGTCCGAGCGCATGGTCGGGCTGAGCGGCGGCGCGCTGAGCATCAGCGCCGCCGCGCCTGCCGCCTATGCCCCGTTAGAGACGCGGCTCGGCGACACTGATCC
Organism: Paracoccaceae bacterium; assembly: GCA_016764835.1. Next base: position 8,200 of record JAESRD010000291.1, read on the forward strand.
CGGCGATATCGTCGAGCTGTGCCCGGCCCTGCCCGGCATTATCACGGAGATCGGCCGCCGCATTGATGCCCATGGCGGTGCCGCCCTGATCATTGATTATGGCGACTGGCATTCGCAAGGCGACACGCTACAGGCGGTCAAAACCCATGCACCGGTGGATATCTTTGAAAC
>JAESRD010000292.1 GCA_016764835.1 Paracoccaceae bacterium
CGCTTTTGTTGATGATAACAAAGCCCACCAGTCTATTATTGTGCAGGGCCGTCGGGTCTATTCGCCGGTGACCATCGCCTCTATCGTCGCTGAGCGCCATGTTGACCGGATCTTGCTGGCTATGCCATCTGTGCCCCGGCCACGTCTGGCCGAAATCTCCAAGCGGCTTGAAGATCTCGGGCTTGATGTGCAAACGTTGCCGTCTTTCTCACAGCTTGCCGGTAACGGCGCACCGCTGATCGACCAATTCCGCCCAATTGTACCGGGCCGTTTCTTGGGCCGCGCCGCACTTGATACTGAGCTGCCCGGCGGCTCGGAAACTTACTTTGGCCGCTCGGTGCTTATCTCTGGCGCGGGTGGCTCTATCGGCTCTGAGCTGTGCCGCCAGGTACTGGCCTGCGGGCCAAAGCGGCTGGTGCTCATGGAGATCAGCGAATTTGCGCTCTACACGCTGAGCCAAGAGCTTCAGGCGATGGCAAATAGCTCTAACGTAGAGCTGGTTGCAGCCCTTGGCTCTGTCTGCGACGCGCCGCTGGTGCGCAAAATTTTGGCCGATAATGAGGTTGATATCATCCTCCACGCCGCCGCTTATAAACATGTGCCGATTGTTGAAAACAACCCCCTTGCCGGGATATCGAACAATGTTCTGGGCACACAAACACTGGCGCTGGCTGCCGGAGATGCTGGGGTAAAACGTTTTATCCTCATCTCATCGGACAAAGCCGTGCGGCCAAAGAACATGATGGGCGCCTCCAAACGGCTGGCCGAGATTGTGGTCCAAGATTTGGCGGTCCGCTCCAATACATCGGGCGGCACCATCTATTCGATGGTCCGGTTTGGTAATGTCATGGGTTCTTCCGGCTCTGTCATTCCGCTGTTTGAAGATCAGATCAAGAAGGGTGGGCCGGTCACCTTGACCCACCGCGAAGTCACCCGCTATTTCATGACCATTCCAGAAGCCGCGCGCTTGGTGCTGGTTGCAGGCTCCTTTGCCGGTGGTGGCGAGGTTTTCGTGCTCGATATGGGCGACCCAATATTGATCTACGATCTGGCCCGGCAAATGATTGATGCTGCCGGCTATACGGTGCGCGACGAAGATAACCCGGACGGCGCAATTGAAATCGTGCTCACCGGCCTGCGCCCCGGCGAAAAACTGCATGAAGAGCTGCTGATCGGCGAAGGCCAGACCACGACCCCGCACCCAAAGATTATGCAAGCGCGCGAAAAACATCTCAGCGAGATAGAGGTTGCCGCGGGTATCAAAGCCATTCGTGCAGCGCTTAACCATGCCGATGTTGATGAGCTGCGTCGCGTTGTCGCCCGCTGGGTTGAGGGCAGCCATATGCTGCCGCATGACGCCGACAAAGTTGCCGATCAAGTCGCCCGGCTGCCAAACGTCTAGGTTTTGCCGCCGTAGCCGTCAGGGTTTTTGCTTTGCCATTTCCAAAGGCTTTGCGCCATTTCTTCAATGCCGTATTCAGCTTTCCAGCCGAGGAGCTCTTCTGCCCGGTCGCAGCAAGCTTGCATCTCAGCAATATCGCCGTCGCGCCGTGGTTCAACCTCAGCAGGCAGATCGCGGCCAACAACGGTCGAGAATGCGGCCAACATTTCCTTCACCGAATAGCCGCGCCCGGTGCCGATATTATAAACCTCAGCGCCCTGCATCGCCTCGGTCCGCGCCAGAGCCGCAACATGTGCGCGGCCCAGATCAGTCACATGAATGTAGTCGCGAATACCGGTGCCGTCGGGGGTCGGATAATCATCGCCAAAGATCTTAAGCACAGCCCGTCGCCCGGCAGCCAGCTGCGCCAGAAACGGCATAAGGTTGGCTGGCACACCCTGCGGATCTTCGCCAATTTCGCCCGATGCATGCGCGCCTACTGGGTTGAAATAGCGCAACAATACCGCGCTGCGGCCCGGCCCGGCCTTTGCCCATGCCGTCAGAATCTGTTCAGCCATCAGCTTGGTTTGGCCATAAACGCTCATTGGGCTTAGCGGGTGGTCTTCGTCATATGGCAAGTAAACCGGCTCACCGTAAACCGTGGCCGATGATGAAAAGATGATCTTTTCGCAATCAGCCGCCTCCATTGCCCGCAACAGCGACAGCGTGCCGCTGACATTTACATCAAAATAATCAACCGGTTTTTCTTGGCTTTCGCCCACGGCCTTGAGCCCAGCAAAATGCACAACAGCATCGGGTGCAAAACTCTTGGCAATTTCCGTCAGCCGCGCGGTGTTGCGAATATCGGCCTCATAGCTCTCAATCACACCATTCGACAGGCGGCGCACCCGGTCCAGCGCCACGGGCGAGCCGTTTGAGAAATCATCAACCACGCAAACCAGATGGCCCTGCCCCAGCAGCTCAACCAATGTATGGCTGCCAATGTAGCCCGCGCCACCCGTTACCAAAACCCGCATCACTGCCTCCTCGGACCAAACCAGATGTCACATAATACCCTATAAAACCTAGCCAGCATTGCGGCAATCTGAAGCCAGGTACAAAAAAGGCGCGCCGGTATCCCGCCGCGCCTTGCGTTTATTGCGAAATGCTTACTGCATTAATGCGGCGTCAGTGATCACAGATGTCCACGCACCCTCGGGGGCGGCAGAAATCACCGGATCAGACCCACCGGCCAGCAGCGTATCAACAGTGCGCTGATAAGATGCCTCATCGAGCGAGCCGTCAGAGCCCGCTGTCAGCTTGGCAATCTCGCCCATCATGCGGATCTGGTGCTCTTCGGTTTGTGCGCCGGTCTCGTCATAGTCGAGCACGATCATGGCGGCGTCTGTTGGGTTCTCTTCGGCCCATTTCCAGCCTTCCATTGAGGCGGCAACAAAGCGGGTCATCTTGTCGACAAAAGCCGGATCATCCAGGTTATCTTCCAGCACATAGATGCCGTCTTCCAGAGTGGCTACGCCCATTTCTTCATATTTGAAGGTGATCAGTTCGTCGGGCGAGACGCCCGCGTCGATGATCTGCCAATATTCATTATAGGTCATGGTCGAAATGCAGTCAGCTTGGCGCTGCAACAGGGGGTCAACGTTGAACCCCTGCTTGAGCACGGTCACGCCGTCATCGCCACCCTCGGTCGGGATGCCCTCTTGGCTCATCCAGCTGAGGAACGGATATTCGTTGCCAAAGAACCAAACGCCGATTGTGCGGCCGCGAAAGTCCTGCGGGCCGGTAATGCCAGTATCTTTCCAGCAAGTCAGCATCAGGCCAGAGCTGGCAAATGGCTGGGCTATATTGACCACCGGCAGGCCGTTTTCACGCGCCGCCAAAGCCGATGGCATCCAGTTGAGCATTGCATCTGCGCCGCCGCCTGCCAGCACCTGTGGTGGGGCAATATCTGGGCCGCCAGGCAGGATGGTGACATCGAGATCAGCCGCTTCATAAAAGCCCTGATCGAGCGCGACATAATAGCCCGCAAACTGCGCTTGCGTGACCCATTGCAACTGCAATGTCACTTCGTCGGCGGCCATTGCTGGGCTGGCGAAAAGCAGCGCTGCTGCGGCTGTTTTAAGTGTGGTTTTCATTTGTTATCCCTCCAAGATATCTTGTAAATGAGTTTGCGCCGGTTGCTCCCGAACGTCAATTTTTTGCGTTATTTTCACTGTCTATTTTCGTTGCGACGGGTGCCAAAAAATGACCCGTGCCTCTAGATAGGCCATCAGCCCATAAAACGCGCTGCCTGCGAGGGCGGCGACCAAGATCACCGACCAAACCATGTCGAGCGCCAGCTGGCCAACGGATGTTGAGATACGAAAGCCCAAGCCTTGGGTTGGCGAGCCAAAGAACTCGGCGACGATTGCGCCGATCAGCGCCAATGTGGTGGCGATTTTGAGACCGTTAAAGATGAAGGGCATGGCCGCAGGCAAGCGCAACCGCCAGAGCCGCTGCCAATAGCCGGCGCCATATGTGCGCATCAGGTCGCGCTGCATGGATGACGTGTCGGACAGGCCGGCAACCGTGTTGACCAGCATGGGGAAGTACACCATCAGCACCACCACCGCCGCTTTGCTCTGCCAGCCAAAGCCGAACCACATGACGAGGATCGGCGCCGTGCCGACGATTGGCAGAGCGGCCATAAAGTTGCCCACTGGCAAAAGCCCGCGCTTCAAAAAGTCGTAGCGGTCAACCAGCAAAGCCGTGGCAAAACCCGCGCCGCAGCCAAAGATATAGCCGCCCAAACCGCCCTTGAGGATGGTTTGCTGAAAGTCGCCCCAGAGCAGCGGGATATTGGCCATGAATTTTATGGCGATAGCCGTTGGTGGCGGCAAAATCACCGGAGAAATCTCTAGCCCGCGGACCATGAGTTCCCAAACCACCAGCAGCGTGATGCCGAAGATCGCTGGCACGGCAAGGCCAATTGCGGTGCTCGGTTTACGCCGGGCCAACATGATATTGAACCACCAGCCAAGCGCCCAGAGCAAGAGAGCGAGCAGGACCAAGATCATTGCTCCACCCCCATTTTGCGCAGGGTCCGCCGCTCTGCCGCGCTGATCAGCGCCACAAGAGCCGCCGCCAACGCCGCCGCCATCAGCAATGCCGCCCAGATTTGTTCGGTCTGGCCATAATATGTGCCCGCCAACATTCGCGCGCCCAGCCCGCCGCGCTGCACTGGCAGTTCGCCGACAATTGCGCCAACAAGGCTGGCGGCAATGGCTATTTTGAGCGAAGTGAACAAGTAGGGGGCCGAAGCAGGCAGCCGCAGTTTGAACAGCCCCTCGGACCAGCGCGCATTATAGGTGTGCAACAGGTCGAGCTGCATCCGGTCTGGCGCGCGCAGGCCTTTGACCATGCCCACGACCACCGGGAAGAACGACAGATAGGCCGAGATCACCGCTTTGGGGATCAGCCCTTGCAAGCCGATCGACGACAGGACCACGATGACCATTGGCGCCAACGCCACGATCGGGATGGTTTGGCTGATGATCGCCCACGGCATGACCGACATATCCATCACCCGGTAGCGGACAATGCCAACCGCCAGAACAACGCCCAGCAATGTGCCAAAGACAAAGCCGGTCAGGGTGGCGCTGAGCGTGACAATCGCGTGGTGCAGCAGGCCACGGTTTGACAGGCTGCCCGAGTTCACAATACCGCGCCGCCCGGTCAGTTCTTCGACCACCGTGCTGCGCCACAGCTCGGCCGCCACTTGGTGCGGGGCTGGCAGACGGGCGCGGCTTTGGCTCCAAACATCATTGGCCGGGATGGGGTTCTTAAGCACCAGTGACCAGCCGCCATAGTAGACCCGCTCCTGCGCACCCTCCGGCGTGACCTCCAGCCCGGCGCGCTCAGCCGAGGTGACGGCGCTGTGGATGTTCATCGGCAGGCACATAATGTACCAAATCGCGAAAATCGCGACGACAGTGCTAAAGACCGGGCCAGCTCTACGCATCGGCTTCATACCCGGCGCGCAACCCCTCGCGCACCCGGTGTGCTGTCTCGATAAACGCCTCGCTATCGCGGATATCGAGCGGGCGTTCACGTGGCAGAGGGCTGTCGATTATATCGGTAATCCGACCGGGGCGGGGCGACATGACCACGATTTTAGTGCTCAGATAAACCGCTTCGGGGATAGAATGGGTGACAAAACAAATGGTCTTCTGGGTGCGTTCCCAGATATGCAGCAGCGCCTCGTTGAGCCGGTCGCGGACGATCTCGTCAAGCGCGCCGAATGGCTCATCCATCAGCAAGATATCGGCGTCGAAGCCGAGCGCGCGGGCGATACTGGCGCGCTGTTGCATGCCGCCTGACAGCTGCCAAGGGAACTTCTTCTCAAAGCCGGTCAGCTCGACCAGCTCAAGCACTTCAGCGACGCGCTTCTTCTGGTCAGCCTTGGAAAACCCCATGATTTCAAGTGGTAGCGTGATGTTACGCTCAATGCTGCGCCAAGGATAAAGCCCCGCCGCCTGAAAAACATAGCCATATGAGCGAGCGCGGCGGGCCTCATCGGGCGACATGCCGTTGACGCTGAGCTTGCCGCCGGTCGGCTGCTCTAGCCCAGCAATGCAGCGCAAGAATGTGGTCTTGCCGCAGCCTGACGGGCCGATGAAGGAGACGAACTCACCTTTGGCAATGTCGAGGGTCACGTCGCGCAGGGCGTGGACCGGGCCGTCATTGGTGGTGAAGGTGAGGTCGAGGTTTTCGGCCTGAACAACCGGGGCATTAGAGGACATCGTCATATACTTCTCGTGCTATAAAGTAGGCGGTGCCAATGCCGATCATGGCTGCCAAGGCGGGGTAGGTCAGCATTTCGATTCTGAAACCGATTTGTGAAAAATCGGTCCGGTCAAAGTAGGTGATCAACAAGAAACCAAAAAGTAGGCCGCTTATAACCGCAGTGGCGCACCCGCTAAGCAGGATCATTTTGGGACTGTATTTGCGCTTATAGCGCCGCGTTGCGAGAAACCGACAAGCCGGGTAGCCGAGCAAGAGCGCGCCGAAGAAAACGGGCAAGCTCGCTAGAAAACAGATAAGCAGCACTTCGGGGAAAACGATGAACAGGCTCTCCTCTTTGTTCGAGCCTTTCACACTGGCAAATGCAGCCAGCAACATTACGTCGAAAACGGTCGCAAGGAAGGCGGTTCCTGCGAACCGACGCAGGCTCAGAAAGCCTGCAAAACTATGTGTGTCCGTTGCTGCAACGCGTGCCATCACAACGCGCCACCAACTGGGCGTATATAGCGGCAAGCTGCTGTAAACGTTAGCAAACTAAACCCCACTCGCCGGAATCCCCGTCCGCTCCACAGGCCGAGGTGCTGTCAGCTCTTTCCAGCTCGACAGCGCTTTATTCACCGTCGCATTGCCTTCGCGGGCAACAAACTTGCCATGCCCCTCTTCGGTCCGTATCTCACCGTCAACCACCGCGACTTGGCCGCGCGTCAGCGTATAGCGCGGCAGACCCTTCACCTTTTTGCCTTCGAACACATTGTAATCAATA
>JAESRD010000293.1 GCA_016764835.1 Paracoccaceae bacterium
CGTGACCGGCTGCACCCGCTGGTCGACCATCTGCTGGATGAGACCCAAGGCATTATCGTTTACCAAGAACAGGTGATGCAGATCGCTCAGGAAATGGCGGGCTATAGTCTTGGCGGGGCTGACATGTTGCGCCGCGCCATGGGTAAAAAGATCCAAGCGGCGATGGACGCTGAGCGGCCAAAGTTCATGAAGGGCGCGGCCGATAACGGGGTCGATGCGGCCAAGGCGACCGAGGTTTGGAACCTGCTCGATAAGTTCGCCAATTACGGGTTTAACAAATCGCATGCGGCGGCCTATGCGGTGGTGTCCTACCAAACCGCGTGGCTCAAGGCCAACCATCCGGTTGAGTTTATGGCCGGGGTGATGAACTGCGATATTCATCTGACAGACAAGCTGGGCGTCTACTTTCAGGAGGTCAAAAAGGGGCTTGGGCTTGGCTATGTTCCGCCTTGCGTTAACCGGTCTGATGCGGCGTTTAAAGTGCATGAAGGTGAGCTGATTTATGCGCTGGGCGCGCTCAAAAACGTAGGCTCCGAGGCGATGCGGCTGATCGAGACCGCGCGCGAAGACGGCCAGCCCTTTGTCACCCTGTTCGACTTTGCCCGCCGGGTTGATATGCGCAAAATCGGCAAGCGGCCTCTAGAGATGCTGGCCCGCGCTGGTGCGTTCGATATTCTCGACCCAAACCGTCACCGGGTGTTTGGCGCGCTTGATGCGCTGGCGGCCTATTCGGCGGCGATCCATGATCAGCGCAACTCAGCCCAAGAATCGTTGTTTGGCGATGCGGGCGATGATCTGCCAGAGCCGCGCCTGCCCAATGTGCAAGATTGGCTACCGGCTGAGCGGCTGGCCGAAGAGTTCAAAGCGATTGGCTTTTATCTCTCGGGCCATCCGCTTGATGATTATATGGCCGCCCTGCGGCGCAAAGACGTGATGACGCTGGACGAGATCACGGCGCGGGCCAGAAACGGCGCGCTGATTGGCAAGATCGCGGGCACAGTTTCGGCCCGCCAAGAGCGCAAATCGGCCAAGGGCAACCGCTATGCCTTTGTGTCGCTGTCCGACCCAACCGGGCAATATGAGGTGACCATGTTCTCTGACGTGCTAGAGGCGTCGCGGCCAATATTGGAGGTCGGCGACCGGGTGGTGCTACAGGTCGAGGCGACCATGGAGACGGACCAGCTCAAGCTGTTGGCCCGCTCAGCGACGGCCGTGGACCCGATGGTTGCGGGCGAGGGCAATATTGGCTTGCGGATTTATCTGGGCGATGACGGGGCGATTGCCGCCGCCGCCGGGCTGCTGTTTCAGGCCAAGAAAGACAAGATCCCCGGTGGGCGCGGGCCGATTAGCCTGTGTCTTACTGCTGCCGGGCTGCCCGGCGAGGTTGAGATAGATTGCGGTGATGGCTATCCGGTAACGCCGCAGATCAAGGGCGCGTTGCGCTCGCTGCCGGGTGTGATTGAGGTGGAAGAGATATAACGCGCATTCCGCGTATTTCAGCAGATGCAATAGTCGGACATAAACCCTGCTTGCCAGCAAATATCGACGCCGCGGCACCTTTGGGCTAAAGTGGCCCGAATGTTCGTGGGGGGGCCGTTTAGGTGCAACAGTTTGGAAAAACGTTGGTTTTGCTTGTCGGCCTCTCGGGCTGCGGCGATCCTTTGCGCAATATTGGCAGGCTGGATGATGTGGCCCTCGCCGGGTCTGAGGCCCCGGCAACCGCGGCCACTGCGCCGCCGTCAGAACAGGCAGATGCGCCGGGTTTCTTTCAACGATTGTTTGATGGCACATTGACCGAGCAACCGGTTTTGTTGCCTGCGGCTGCGGTGCAATCTGGCCCGTTGCAGGCGGCACCAGCAGGTGAAGCTGCTGGTCCAAATGTTCCGGCACCGAACGGCGCTTTGGCTGGCTTATTTCAACGACTGATATCGGGTGGGGCCGCGCCGCTTAGTAACCCGGTGCCTGAAATGGCGGATGCTGAGGCGGTCACTTTGCCTGCCAACACGGCGCCGGAAGATACACAACCCGGTCAAGAGGCTGTCGCCCCTGCACCGGGCCAGACCGATCCAGATCGCGCCAGTCTTGATCGCGCCAGTCTTGATCCGGCCAGCGCCCCGCCCACCGTGCAAACTGTTACCGCATCAGCGCCCCAACAATCCGGGTTTTTGGCGCGGTTGCTAAATGGCAACCAAGCCACCGTGCCCGATAATGCACCCATTGCCGAAGAGGCCGCACTGCCACTGAGCCAAGAGCATGCGGTCGCGCCGCAAGAAACCGCGCCTGATGCCGTTTTGCCCTGGGGTGAAATTGGCCGTGTTTGCGCGCTGCGTCGGCGCGACAGGGGCACTCAGCAGGGCGCGGTTGCGGGCTACCGGCTCTATGACACTGCGCCCGAGCTGGCCGCGCCACATACGATGTTCCTGACCGGGTTTGCCGATGGCTGTGCGCGCCAGTTTACCGCCGCTCTCGCGTTGTTTGGCGATGTCGGAACACACGAGCTGGTGCGCTACGAGACATCGGCCCGCACCGCGCCGATCACGCGCACCGACCAAGCCTATGAGGCAATAAAAGCACCGTTTTGCCGTGTGGCTGAGGGCGCGCCCTGCGGTGCCCGGCTTGATGCACTGTCGCGCAATACCGTGTTTCTAACGCTCTACCCGGCTTTTGGCGGTGCGCTTTACGCTGATATTTTGCTGCATGACGGCGAGATCATTGCCGTCGATTTTGCAGGCTAGGTCTACCAATGCGGGGGCGGCGCGTCGGCGGCTATCATGTCGCCGCTTTGCGCTTCGCGCTCGGCCTCGCGGCCCATGAGCATCTCAACGCGGCGGGTCAGCACCGCGATCTCTCCGGCGTGGCGGGCGACAACATCCGACAGCTCTTCTGCCAGTTTGGTCAGATGGGCTATGCGTTCTTCAAGGGGGGTCAGGTCTGTCATAGGCTGACAAAAGGGCATTGGTAGGCTTTTGCAAGCTCTATCTGCACTGCTGGTGTGGTTGCCCCTGCCGCCAAGCCGCGATAAAGCCAAGGCGCAA
>JAESRD010000294.1 GCA_016764835.1 Paracoccaceae bacterium
GTATAGGGATTGTCGCCGTTTCCGGCCGGGTCTGCATAAGCGCCGGTGTCAGAATCGGTGATGCCGGTTGTATAGCGCCCGCCGCTGCCGTTGCCGACGGCGTCAGCATAAGCGCCACTATCGCTGTCTGTTATGCCAGTGGTGACGGCGCCGCCACTTGTCTCAACACAGGCGGAAAGCGCAGTTGCACCACCGAATGCGCCAAGCAAAAAACTACGTCGGCCAAGGCCGCGGCAGGTCTTTATATCGGCATCTGTAAGGCTGGCTGGTTTTTTAGCGTGGCTATCAGACATATTTGCTGGCTTTCTCTTGGTGTTAGACCCAAACATGTAAGCCGAGTGTTGACCTTCGGTCAAGCCATAGCGCAAAAGTGAAGCTGGTTTGCAGAGCGTAAACCGGGGCAAGGAGTGACCAGATGACTGATGCAAAATCCACCAATATAGGCGCAGGCAAATGGGATTTTGACTGGGCGATTGCGCCACTGCCGCCGCAGGATTTCTTTCGTGATTATTATGAGAAGAGCCATTTGGTCATCCGCCGCGAAGAGGCAGACTATTATGACAGCTTGCTCAACTTGGCGGATATTGACAGCGCCGTCACTTCGCTTGGCCTACGGGTAAATGAGTTGAACATGGTGCGCGACGGCACCGGCGTGCCAGCGGCTGATTTTGCCTATGCTAACGGCGCGGTTGACCCCGTGCGGGTCTTTGCCGAGGTCGCCAGCGGGGCGACGCTTATCTTGCAGGGCCTGCACCGGCGCTTGCCGCAGTTGGCCGCCTATTGCCGCTCGCTTGAGGCGGAGTTTAGCGCCAATTTGCAGACCAATATTTACATGACTCCAGCAGGCGCGCAGGGGTTTAAGACCCATTATGACACCCATGATGTGATTGTGCTGCAGGCCTTTGGCAGTAAAGAATGGCGGATATACGACACGCCAACAGAGCTGCCAATGCGCCAGCAAAGCTTTGACCCTGAGGGGTTTGAGCCCGGCCCGGTGCGTGACACGTTCACGCTTGGCCCCGGCGATATGGCCTATATTCCGCGCGGGCTGGTGCATGATGCGCGCTCGACTGACGAGATGTCTTTACACATTACCACCGGTGTTTTGGCCCGCAGCTGGACCGATCTGTTTCTTGAGGCCGTCGCCGCCCATGCGCTGAAAACACCGGCAATGCGCCAGACTTTGCCGCCGGGTTATGCCAATGACGGCTATCATGGCGCAGATGTGCAGGACCGGTTTGCCGACCTTTTGGCTGGGTTTATGGCCGGTGCTGCCCCACAAGAAGCGATGTCCAATCTGGCGGCTGACTTTCAGTCGCAGCGGCGGCCTGTTGTGCCGGGTCAACTTTTGCAGATTGCTGGCGTTGATGCGCTGGGGCCGCGCAGCATGGTCGGTGCGCGTCCGGCGCTGATCTACAAGTTGGATGCTGGCCCTGAGGGCCAGATCACGCTGGCCTGTCATGGCAATGACATTACCTTTCCGGCTGATATTGAGGCGGCTTTGCGCTTTGCGCTCAGCACGCCGCAGTTCATGATCACCGAGCTGCCCGGCGGGCTTGATGAAGACAGCAAGCTGGTGTTGATACGCCGCCTTATACGCGAAGGTTTGGCTTTAGCGCTCTAAAATTCGACGCCGATCTGGGCTTTGATACCGGAGCGAAACGGATGCTTGACCAGCTCCATTTCTGTCACCAGATCGGCCAGCTCTATCAGCTCTGCCGCAGCGTTGCGCCCGGTGAGAACAACATGGGTCATGGCGGGCTTTTCGTCGCGCAAGAATGTGACAACCTCGGTGGCATCAACATAGCCGTACCGGATGGCGATATTGATCTCGTCGAGCAGGACCATAGCGTTGGTTTCATCGAGGATCAGCTCTTTGGCCTTGGCCCATGCGGCCTGGGCCATCTCGGTGTCGCGGCTTTTGTCTTGGGTCTCCCAAGTAAAACCTTCGCCCATGGTGTAAAACGCGCATTCGTCGGTGAACTTGGCCAAGATCAGGTCGCGCTCGCCGGTGCTCATGCCGCCTTTGATAAACTGGACCACGGCGCAGGGCATGCCGTGGGCGATGCAGCGGAAGATCATGCCAAAGGCGGCGGTGCTTTTGCCTTTACCCTTGCCGGTATGGATGATGACCAGACCTTTTTGGTCGGTCTTGCCAGCCATAATCTTGTCACGGGCGGCTTTCTTCTTGGCCATCTTCATGGCGTGGCGGGCGTTGTTCTGTTCTGTGGTCTCTTCGGCCATGGTATCCTCCGGGGTGCAGAGGAATACTCTGGGCGTTTGACACTTCAGTTGCAAGCAAAAGGGGCGCGGTTGCCCACGCCCCTTTGCAGGGTTTTACGCGGTGAGGGCTTACTCAGCTGCGATAGCAGCCGATGGGGCACTGGCCGAGAAGTGCTTTTTGTTCAAGAACAGTACCAGCAGCACCATGGCGACTTGGAAGGCGATGGCGACAGCACTCAGCGCCCAGTAAACTGTGCCGAACTTAACGATCATGCCCGCGGCAACCAGACCCTTGTTGATCCAGAACTGACCCATGACCGAGAGCGCCACACCGGGGCAGACCAGCGCATAGGAGCCAGCAGATTTGCCGTTCCCGCGCAGAAAGGCGGCAGCGTAGCCTTGGCGGCGCAGCACGACCAGCCCGAGCAGGCCAAACAAGATTTGCACAGAGAGCAGGCGGGTGATCATCATCATGGTCGAGGCGGCATCGTTATGCACATCGAAGACCACATGCAGACCGTGGGTTTGGCGCATGGCCAGAATGCCCAAGATGGTCAGCAGTGGCACAATGATCATCAGCGTTGGGCCAGCTTCTTTGGCGGTGCCGTAATGCAGCATTGAGTTAAAGGCAGTGACGGCGGCGAGCAGGGCGTAAATGGCGGACATGACACCGAAGAGTGTCGACAGCACGAGGCTGATGCCAACCACGGCGGGCACAGTGCTCATAGCGGCTGGGGCCGAGAGGCCAACGCCGGTCATGGCCAGCGCGAAGGCGGGCAGCAGCTGGGCGAAGGAGTTATGTGCGGTGACGTCGAAGATACCGCCCTCAGACAGGACGCGGCCGAGGAAGTGGCCGATCATGCGCAGTGAAATAAGGCCAATGATGACGAAGGTTGCCATGGCCAGCGGGAAGAGCAGTTCGATCACGTTCCAAAGCCCAGGCACGAAAACCAAGCCCATGATGAAGGCGGCGTTAACGCTCATGGCCACGGCCAGTGGCGCGGCGAGCAAGGATGATTCGGCATTGGTGCTGCGCAGTTTGGCGTAGGACGGCGTCTTTTTGAACTTGGCCAACTGGCCGAAATTCCAAAACAGCGAGCGCAGGTTGATCAGGCCGAAGGCGGCAATGCCGAGCATGGCCACGGCAATGGCGATCTGTTGCGGCAAGTAGCCGGTGCCCCAAGCGGCGGCAATGTTTTCAAATGTCGGGACCGACTTGCCGGGATGCGGCACCCAGAACAGCAGATACATGAAGAAGGTGACAGACAGGCCGCCCGAGCCAACAGAGGCTAGGAAGTAGGTCGGCGACCAATTGGCGGCGGCGTGTGAGGTGTTGTGAGACATGTTTGGCTCCGGTTCTGTATGCGGTAACACATTTGGAAAATGAGATGTGTCATTGTGAGTAGGCGCATGGGGAACACATGTCAATATCAAAATGTATATGAGGCGGAGCGTTGGTTATGTGTCGGGCCACGGGGTGATGGTCAGCTCTGGCCAGATCAGTTTTTGCCGAGCGGCTTTGGCCTCATGCGTGGCGCGGTTTGCCAGTAACGCGTTGGGGGTGACGCGAAAACCAAAGATATCATCGAGACCGTAAGGCGCGTAGATTTTTAGCTGGTCATCGGGCAACAGGCGCAGTCCGACGCTATGGGTGCGGCTGGCAAAGTTGCGGATCGGTTCCTCGGTGTCGTGGTAAGGCGGGCAGGGCGTGCCGAAATGCTTTTCATACCACAGATGTACGCGGGCTTGGTTGCGCAGCTCTACCGGAGGGTGGGGCGCGAAGACGGTTTCGGCGCGTTTGATCTGGCGGTCTTCCGCCTCATATGAGGTGTCGGGATCAAAGTAGAACAGGTCGATGTCTTTAACGCCGGTCATCTCTGGGCGGCCAGTTAGATGGTTCCAAACTTGGTTGTAGATCGCGCCCGAGACGATCCACCACTGGTCGAGCTGCATTTGCCGCGCATCGCGCAGGGCGGCCATGAGGATGGGCGCGGCGCGGGTGATGTCGCGCAGAGCGGCGCGCTGGATTTCTGCTGTTGCTCCGGCATAGCGCAGATGGTCCGGTTTGCTCATGGCCGGGCGGGGAGCAAAGCCTCGATCCGGGCGCGGGCTGAGTTGGAGCGGGGGTGCCAGAGCCCACGGTCGATGGCTTCTTGCAGGCGCTGGGCGATCTCGGCGAGGGCGGGCGGGTTGTTGTCTTCTATGAAGCTGCGGGTGGCGTCATCCTCAAGAAAGGCGGCTTCGACAAGATCGAAATGGTGGTTTTTGACTGCGCCCGTGGTGGCGGCGAAGGCGAAGAGATAATCGACCGTTGCGGCGATTTCAAACGCGCCTTTATAGCCGTGGCGTTTGACGCCATCTATCCATTTTGGATTGACCACGCGTGAGCGCATGACCCGGCTGATCTCGTCCTCTAGGCGGCGGATAACCGGGCGCTCGGGGCGCGAATGGTCGTTGTGATAAATCGGGCGGGTTTCGCCTTGGAGCAGGGCGATTGCCGCCGATGCGCCGCCTTCAAACTGGTAGTAATCATCGCTGTCGAGAATGTCGTGCTCGCGGTTATCTTGGTTTTGGATAATGGCTTCGGTTTGCGACAGGCGTTGGCGCATGCCGGGCTTGTCGGCCGCGCCGTCTTGGCCCGCGCCATAAGCATAATGGCCCCATTCGAGATAGGCTTCGCCGAGGTCGTCGCGGGTGGCCCAGAGGCGCTCGTCGATCATGGCTTGCAGGCCTGCGCCATATGCGCCCGGCTTGGAACCATAAACCCGCGCACCAGACTGGCCGGCGCGGGCGCGGGCTGCGGCGGGGTTGTCGGCTTCGGGTCTTTACGGCCCTTGGCATCATTTTATTACGGATCAATCCGCTCATTA
>JAESRD010000295.1 GCA_016764835.1 Paracoccaceae bacterium
GCCGCTCAATCACTGCGTCATCCCATGTTGCCCCGCTATCATCGCTCCAACTAAGCGTGATCCGCAGACCTTCGCCAACCTGTTCGGTGTAGCCAATCAAAATGCGGCCATTGCTCAATACAGTTATTGTCGGGTGAACCGAACGGGCCGAATATTCGAGATGATCAAGAAGAAAAACGTCTTCCTCAGCCCATGATCCCGTCTCAAGATCGTAGCTCATCGTCGCATAGGCCACGTATTCATCATCGGTTACAAAGGTCATAACCAGATCATCAGTGCCTTCCAGCAGCCGGATATCTGAGGTTGATGTTTTCCCAGAATCATCGATCAATTGCGAGATTGACCAGCTGTCACCGTCGTCGGAAGTGCTAATCATCGTCAGCCCTAGGTCGGTCCCACGATTGAGTAAAACGTGAATATGCCCGTCACTGGTTTCAACAATGTGATCCTGCATCCGGCTAACGATCATCCAGCCAGCGCCATACCCTGCCGATTCTGCAACAACGGCATCAAGACTGCCGGATAGTTTATCATACAGAAACAATAAGGCGGCGAGTGTTCCAACTATCGGCCCAATTTGCTTAGTGACCGACGGGCCGTCAGCCAACAGATTCGCGGTAATTTCAAGCGGCATATAGCTGTCTGACGCCCGTAGCTCATAGGCCTGAGGCAGGCTTGAGCCGAGGCCGTCAACGGCGATTGCGCGTCTGTGTCCATCGCTTTGAAAAGTATCGGCAATCTGGCGGTCAACAAACACGAAATCATCATGAGAACTCATGCTGGCCCCAATAATATCGGGCAATCCGTTTTTCTTAAAAATTTTCATATTGGCACCGCGATGGAAAAGTTGACCGTCTTAACGCTAGGTAACCGTACCACATAAACGGGCGCATGCCAAAAAAGACCGCCAATAAAGGCGGCCTTGTCGCTTCAATGTGGGCGCACCCACAGTAGCTCAGGTGTTAGGCGGCGACAGCGGCGCTCAGCAAGAAGTCTGTCACAGTGTCGACCGAGACGTCATCAACGTATGAGCCGTCATTGATAAACAGCTTCTCAAACGGCAGCCCCTTGCGGCCAAGCTTCTCTTCGATCGCCACGCAAAATTGCACGACATCGATCGATTCAAAAGCCAGCTCGCCAATCAAAGTTGTCTTGCCCGTAATCTCTTCTTCAAGGTCGAGATCCCAGTCCAAAATCGTGTCTTTCACCACTTCAATAACCGTGGCGCGCATCGTTTCTGTGCTAACGTTGCTCATAAAAAATCCTTCACTTTTCTGCTCTAAGCACCAGCTTTTTGGCCGGTCCCGTTTCCTGTAGCGGCCCTATTTGAGAACCGCAATAATTTCCAACCAGTTGCGTGGCACCTCTTCTATATCGAGGTTTTTAAACGCGTTTCCAATGCCGGTATGTAGGCACTGACTGGCAATATCGACCGGATAGCCACTCATCAAAACTTCGGCAAGCCCGCCATAGCTGCAAATGGCCTGCATCGCTTCGGTCGAGATCGGCATCACCCGGTCTCCTGAGCTTTTGACGCTAAAACCAGCGGCGTTTACGGCTTCTCCCCATTCCTTTGCATTCAACCAATCGGTCTGAAACGCCCGACCGACAGTGCCGCGTATGCGCGGTATCGGGCGCTCACCGGCGGCACGGCGTTCCGCATTCATCTTTGTCATCACCAAAACGGCTTCTTTAAGGCATTCGGTGAAAACCGGCTCGGTTCCTTCAATAAAGGTGCCTGCATAGAACACAGAGTTAAACACAAGCTGACCACCGGGCCGTAAAACCCGCGCGACTTCGTTCAAAAACGCCGGAAGATCGGGCATCATGTGAATCGCATTGCCAATGGTGACGAGGTCAATCTCGTTATCAGCAAAGGGCAGCTCCATGGCGCTGGCGACGTTGAGATGCACACCACCCTTGCCGGTACCGGCAGCGGCGCGCCACGCGTCAAGACTGTCAAACGCATTTACATTGGCCTCACCATGCATCCGCCCAGCAATCTCGATCTGGATCGGGTCAAGGTCGATGCCTGCAATCACGAGGCCGGGGTCGCGCGCCAACAGTTGGCGCGACAACAGCCCGGTGCCGCAGGCAAGGTCGGCCACGCGGGTCACGTCTGTCAGGTCGATCTCGCCGATTAGCGCCGCATTGGCTGCAATATAGCCGGGGTCGTCCGCATAGGTCTCATAGGTGGTGTCCACACTGCTCATCTGCCTCAATCCTTTTTTGTTAATGTCGCGCCGTCGCAAAAGTTTGGCGGTCTATATGATAAATTACAAAACGTGCAATTAATTCTTCCAAGCTGCCCTTCAGCTTTGCGCCGGGGGCGCGGTCTAGCAGTTTGTGGCCTGCGCCGCGCAGCACCACACGCCAAAGATCAGCGCCGTTGGCCCCGCCATCCCAAGCAAATATCTCAACTCCAAATGACGAAAGTGTGGCATTGCGCCGTTTTGGTGGGCCGCTGCATTTATTTCGCTTAAGCCAAAAATCAATCACCGCATCGGCGCTGAGCAGCTCGCCAGCTATGCCGAGATGCGGCGCAAGCGCCACTTGGCCACCATCCCACGGGATAAACCTGTCATTGGTTGCCTGAACGATCATTGCCGGCACCGGCGGGCCGGGCTTGGCATTATTGGCAAAGGCCACAGGCATGGCCGAGGCCACACCTACAACCGCGCCAAGCGGCAGCTCACAGGCCAAGCGGTAGGCAAACATGCCGCCGTTTGAGCCGCCGACAATCGCCGTTGGCATATGGACGTTGCCGTTCTTTTTGGCCTGAACCTGCATCATGCTGCGCACCAGCGAGAGGTCAGCCTCCCAGCCTTTTTCCAACGGCGGGCGGCCGTCTGCCCAATGTGAAAGCGCCTGTGGAAAGGCGATATTATGCCCCAGCTCATGAGACGCCTCAGCCAAGCCACTACGTTGGGCAAACCGTTTCGCGTCACCACTGCCGCCATGTAGGCCAAGGATCAGCGAGCGCGCAGATTTAAGCAGCGGCACCCGGCTGGACAGGCTAAACTGCCGCTGCCCAAACGGGGTATTGACGCTAAGCGCGGCTCCGCGTTTCCTGCCGCTGCTGGCCAATGACCTTGGGCTTGGTTGGGGCAGGCCGGGCTGCATTAGCCCTCGTCCTTTTCGCCAAGCCAAACTTCAAGCCCGCCGCGGGGGTTGTCTGCATATTTCCAGCCGCCTTCGCCATCTTCAACAGCGACACGCGGGCCAAACACATTGGCCGTGCCAACGAACATGCCCTTTGGCGTGGAGAGCAAGTTGCGAATCCCCCAATTATAGGGGTTTTCAAAACCGCGCCGTGTTACCGGCATCCAGTTTTCGCCATCCGCCGTGCGCCACAGCTCGCTGCCGCCCTCGGCCTCAATAATCCGCTCTGGCCCTACGGTTTCTAACAGGCCGCGCACCTTGGCGGGCGCGTCGTTAAACTTGGCCCAGCGCAGCATGATAGACCAGTCATAGCTACCGCAATACAGCCAGCCATCATGCACGCCCATGGCCCACATATAGCCGCAAAAGAAGTTGCCAAATCCGGCCTTTAGCCCGCTCAGCGGGTCGCGTCCGTCATCGTCGCGGTCACCGACAATTACATCCCATGTATCATCAGCGTTCACCCGGATAACTTCGGCAGCAGCCGGGCCAATCCCGTTGACCCTGTCATTGCCGCCGCCCTGAATACCCGTGCCCGCGTAAAGCGCGCCGTTAAAGCCGTGCATACAAGCAACCGCTTGGTTGAGCGGCCCGCGGCCTGCGCCCTTTTCAACCACCTTGCGCCAGTGGTAAATCTCCGGGTCGTCCTGCGACGGTGAACCATCGGTCGCCCAGATCTGCAGCCCTTCAAGATTAAGCGTGCCCGCATAAAGCTGGTCATTGGCCACGGCGAGGCTGAAAATCCCGTCATTGCCCTTGTCGCCAAAACCCGGCTCGTTAATCACCTTCCACTCACAGCCCGGCGTTGCATCACCGGCAAAAATCAGCGGCCGTCCGGCAGAGTTCTGCTGCGCGCCATCTGTGCCTTTGCGCGCTGTGGGCGCAAAGTGCAGCCGGCCCTTAAACGGGGTCAGGCTGCGGGTTGTTGAAAACGGTGGGTCAACCACGCCGTATTCGGTGATCGGCTCAAAGTTTTGGCCGTCAGTGGTCTTTAGGATCAGCCCGCCATGCGCGCGCCCCGGTGCCCATGTTGAGATAAACAAAGCAGGTTTATCGTCACCCGGCGCCTGAAAAATAGCCATTGAGCGATAGCCGATCTCACGCGGGGCCGGGCGGCCATCAATGCCCTCGATCATTGGCGCACGAAACACCATTTCCCAGGAGCCGTCCGCCGGATCATAGCACCAGATTTGCGGGCGACGGTCGAGCTTATACAGCCCGTCCATCGTGTCTGGGCAGTCCACCGGCCAAATCTCTAGCGGAATACCGGCATAGGATGATTGGAACCGCAGCATACACATATTGGAGCGCGTCGTGCCCATATAGATTTTGTCGTTAAACCACGCCATGGAATGGGCATAGTTATTATGCCCATCGCCCAGCCCGGCCTCACCAATACGGGTGAAATCACGGCGCGAAAGACCGGGATTCGGGGCCGGATCGGGAAATTGTACTGGCTTCTGCTCAGTCATATTGCCTCACTAAATAATGCGCAGTTTTCAACAATCCACAGCCTTCAATAGCCCAAAGTCTGAGATGATCAGCTGCGCTTACTTTTACGTCTGCGCACAGGTATCGGAGCAATCACAGAATTAAGCAAATAGGCATCACGAGGCAGTGACAGCAGATAGCAAATGAACTGCGCCACATGTTCAGGTGTCAGCATCAGCCGGGGCTTGAGCGCCGCCGTGCCTGACTGGTCCCATAGCCCGGTATCAACCGCATCTGGCAGCACGGTTTGCACCCGCACGCCTTCGCGCTGCACCTCTTCGGCCAGCGATTCTGACAGGCCGATAATGCCAAACTTGGACGCCGAATAGGCTGCGTCAAACGCCCGGCCCTGACGGCCCGATACGCTGGAGATATTGATGATATCGCCGCGCTTTTGCGACAGCATGGCCCCGAGCACCGCCCGGTTGGCAAGAAACGTGCCGGTCAGGTTGATATCAATCACCTTGCGCCATTCGTCAAAGCTGGTCTTGGCCAGTGGTTTGAGCTGGCCGCCAACGCGCAAAATGCCCGCCGCAGCGATCAGCGCATCAATCCGGCCAAAGCGCTCAACGGTGGCCTCAGCCATCTTGGCCATGTCGGTCTCAGAGGTGATGTCGAGCGTCATTGTTAGGGTGTTCTCAGCGCCCAGCTCATCGGCCAATGCGGCCAGCGGCGCGGCGGCCAGATCAACCAAAACCAGCTTAGCGCCCTTGGCGGCAAGCGCGCGCGCCGCGCCAGCGCCAATGCCGCCTGCGGCACCGGTAATGATGATAGCGC
>JAESRD010000023.1 GCA_016764835.1 Paracoccaceae bacterium
GCACAAAGCTGACCAATATGGAATATGCGCCGCTGGCCGAGATCATGGGCCGGGTTATTTGGGCCTCGGAGGTGTTTAACTGCTCTGCGCCCGATACAGGCAATATGGAATTGCTGCATATGTTCGGCACGCAGGCGCAAAAGGATGAGTGGCTGATGCCGCTTCTGAACGGTGAAATCCGGTCTTGTTTTGCCATGACAGAGCCGGATGTTGCCTCATCTGATGCAACCAATGTGACAACGATTATCCGCCGCGATGGCGATGATTATGTGATCAACGGGCGCAAGTGGTTTATCACCGGCGCTGGTAATCCGGCCTGCAAAGTGGCGCTTGTGATGGGCAAAACCGATGTGGACGCCGACCGCCACCGCCAGCAAAGCGTGATCTTGGTGCCGATGGATACGCCCGGCATGACCGTGACCCGCAATATTTCGGTGATGAACCATCATTCCTACGAGACCCATTGCGAGATTGTTTTCAAAGATTGCCGTGTGCCAGCGCACCGCCTGCTTGGCGAAGAAGGCGGCGGCTTTGCCATGGCGCAGGCCCGTCTTGGGCCGGGGCGTATTCACCACTGCATGCGCTCTATCGGGCAGGCCGATCTGGCGCTAAAAATGATGACCGAGCGTGCGTTAGAGCGCAAAACATTCGGCAAATATTTGCATGAACAAGGTGTTGTTCAAGAGATGATTGCCCGCTCTGCTTGCGAGATTGAGCAGGCGCGTTTGTTGGTGCTCAAAGCCGCTTGGATGATTGATAAATCTGATGCCAAGACCGCCCGGAATGAGATTGCGATGATCAAAGTTGTGATCCCACAGATGCAACTGACGGTGACAGACCGGGCGATGCAGATCTTTGGGGCGATGGGGCTTTCGCCCGATACGCCACTGCCTGAATTGTGGACAATGGCGCGCAGCTTGCGGATAGCTGACGGGCCAGATGAGGTGCATCTTCGGTCCATTGCGCGTGGGCAAATCATCGCGGCGCAAAAGGGCAACCACAATACTATCGCCTATTTCACATCGCCAGATCGCAGCATTGAGACCTCTATCCGCGATGATCAGAAATGAGCCAAGCAAGCCTTGAGACCCGCTTTGCAAACATGCCGCCGCTTGCCGCCGCCAAAGCCTATTTGGCTGATGCTGTTTTGCAGGCGGGGGCGGTTCCTGCTGAGGCGCCCTCAACCGCTGATATCCAACATATTGGTGTCGTTGGCGCGGGAACAATGGGGCGCGGTATTGTGCTGGCCTTCGTTAATTCCGGACGCAAAGTGACGCTTATTGATCCCTCACAAGCGGCATTGGACAATGCCCGGGCGCATATTCAAAAACTGACCCAGCGCCAAGTCAGCAAGGGGCGGATTGATGATGCGAGCGCCTTGGCGCTGTTGGACCGGGTGGCTTATGGCCGCGATGTTAGCGTCCTTGCGCCGGTTGATTTGGTCGTTGAAGTGGTGCCAGAAATCATTGCACTTAAGCAAAAAGTTCTGAGCGAGTTGTGTGAGATATGCGGGCCAAATACGATCCTTGCCAGCAACACCTCCACCTTGGATATTGAGGCGATTGCGACGGCAACTGGTGCGCCTGAACGGGTTATTGGTACGCATTTCTTTGTGCCGGCGCAGGCGAATAAACTGCTGGAAATTATTCCGTCCAAGCTAACGGCGCCGTCGGTGTTGGCAACAATATTGGCTCTGGCTAAAGACCTAAAAAAGCATGCTGTTGTCGCGGGCAACCGCGATGGGTTTATCGGCAATCGGCTGTTTGACCGGTTTCACCAAGAGGCGATGTATTTGCTCGAAGAGGGCGCGTTGCCGGGCGATATAGACACCGCTCTTGAAGAATGGGGCATGTTGATCGGGCCGTTTAAGGCGCTTGATCTTATCGGCAATGACATCCCTTGGGGGGTGCGGCAACAGCGGGCCAAGAATGATCCGACGCTGGTGCAACCGCGTGTGGGCGATGCGCTTTGCGAGGCAGGGCTCTTTGGCCAGAAAACCGGCAAAGGCTGGTATTTGTATGATGCGCAAAACCCGCAAGGGCGTGCCTATGATGAGGGCGGCGATCTGATCGCAGGCGTCTGTGATCAGCTCGGGAAAACCCGTCGCGCCATATCTGCAAATGAGATCGTTAACCGCTGCGTGTTGGCTCTTATCCGTGAGGCGTGGGCCTTGGTCGAGGAGGGCGTGGCGCAGCGGGAAACCGACGTGGATATGGTCTATGTGACAGGTTATGGCTTTCCCGCCGCGCGCGGTGGGCCCTTTGCTCTGGGGCATCAATTTGGGCTGCGCAATGTTGTTGATATGGTGCAATATTACGGGGCGTTTACCGGGCAATCTGAGACGATTTGGAGCCTGCCAGAAACACTGAAAATAGCAGCCGGAGCCGCGCATGAAGATGTTTGATCTTAGCGACAAAATAGCTCTTATCACCGGCGGCTCGCGCGGGCTTGGGCTGCAAATCGCTGAAGGGATTATTGAGGCGGGGGGCAAGGTGGTTCTCACCGCGCGCAAGGTGGCAGAGCTTGAAGAAGCGCAGGCCCATCTGCAAAAGATGGGCGGCGAGGCGGCGATTATCAGCTGTGATCTCCTGGATCTCGACGCTATTCCCGCGATCGCGACACAGGCGATTACGGCTTTTGGCGGCCTTGATATTTTGGTCAATAATGCCGGAACATCTTGGGCCGCACCAATGGAAGACCATTCTACCGCCGGCTGGAATAAGGTGATGACTTTAAATGTGTCAGCGCCGTTTGTGCTGACCCGAGAGATTGGAGCGCAGGCATTTATCCCGGCACGGGCTGGCAAGGTTTTGAACATTGCTTCAATTGGCGGTTTGGGTGGAAACCGCGCAGATATGGACATGTTTACAGTCGCTTACAACACATCTAAAGCGGCGTTAATAAATTTCACCAGCGCGCTGGCCACGGAATGGGGCCGCTATAACATCAATGTAAATGCGCTCGCCCCGGGTTTTTTCCCGTCCAAAATGTCAGAGCAATTGTTGGAGCGGATCGGCGACAAAACCCGCGCCGCCACCCCGCTTGGGCGTTTGGGCGGGGCCGATGATTTGAAAGGCCCAGCTATTTTTATGGTCTCAGAATCCGCGCGTCACATAACGGGCCAATGCCTCGCCGTCGATGGCGGCGCCACCGCTTGAGCGGCAGGAAGGAAACACTAGGATGAAACGTTTGCAACACCGGGCATGGCCAAAAGATTTGCCCCATGATCTGCCCAAAACGACAACAACACTCTATCAAGCATTTGCAGATACGGCGGCGGCGCATCCTAATAAGGACTGCCTGAATTTCTATGGAAAAACGCTGAGCTACGCCGATGCTCATAGTCAGATTTGCAATATTGCCGCCTATTTGCATAGTGAATGCGGTGTGAAGCCGGGCGATAGGGTTTCGATTTGCGCGCAAAACTGTCCGCAATATATGCTTGTGTTTTACGGTATTTTGCGGGCCGGGGCCGTGGTGGTGCCGATTAACCCAATGAACAAAACCAAAGAGATCAAATATGTTGTTGATGATGCGCAGGTCGAGGTTATTTTTGTAGCTCAAGACCGCAGTGATCAGATCGCACCGCTGCTAGAAGACGGCACATTGTGCCACGCCAACATGCTCATTTATGCTGATTTTCTCGGTGATATGATCACCTTGGACGTGCCCGAAATAATCAGACAAACAGCGCAACCTTTGCCTGAAAAGTTCACCAGCTGGGCGGCGGCGGCACAGTGCAAAGCGCCTGCGCCCACATATCTGCGTCTGCCCGATGATCTGGCGGTTTTGCCCTATACGTCGGGGTCTACCGGGCGCGGCAAAGGCTGCATGCACACCAATGCGTCGGCCTTGCATGCGGCGCGCGCGGTCTATGACTGGTTTGGGTTTTCAGGCGCGGATGTGTTTTTATCGGTCTCGCCAATGTTTCATGTGGTCGGGCTGCAATGCGGCCTGATCGTCCCTGTGGTGATAGGTGCGACCAGCGTTATTTTGCCGCGCTGGGACAAGGTCACGGCGACGAAACTGATGCGCGACTATAAAGTATCGGTTTGGCCGACAGTGCCAACCATGGTTATGGATTTCATCACCCAGGAAGACCTAAAACGCGCGGATGTCGCGTCGCTTCATACGGTTTTTGGCGGCGGGATTGCGATGCCAGACGCTGTTGCCGCACGGTTGCTCGAGCTGACCAATCTGACATTTCTGGAAGGCTATGGACTGACCGAAACAATAGCCCCGACCACGGCCAACCCGCGCGAAAAACCCAAACGGCAATGCGGCGGTCTGCCTGTGTTTAATACCGATGTCATAATTGTCGATCCTGATACGCTAGCCCCCGTGCCGCATGATGAGGTCGGCGAAATTCTGATCAGTGGGCCGCAAGTTATGCGCGGCTATTGGAACAATGACGCCGCCAATGACGAAGCTTTTGTGGTGATCGATGGCGCGCGTTTTTTGCGCACGGGTGATTTGGGGCGGGTCGATGAGGACGGCTATGTTTTTATCGTTGATCGGCTGAAGCGGATGATCAATGCGTCCGGCTATAAGGTCTGGCCGACAGACGTGGAGGCGACGCTGTATGACCATCCTGACATTGTAGAGGCCTGCGTGATTGCCTCGCCCGACCCTTATCGCGGTGAGACGGTTAAGGCGCTGATTGTCCTGCGCGACGGGGCAGAATGTACGCCCGAAGATATTACCAAATGGGCGCATAAAAACATGGCTGCCTATAAGGTGCCGCGGATTGTTAGTTTTGTTAATGCGCTGATGAAATCAGGCAGCGGCAAGGTTCTGTGGCGCGAATTGCAGGCGATTGAGAATGCCGAAGTAAATGCAGAAAAGAGCAAATCATGACGAAAGCAGTAATCGTATCCACGGCGCGTACAGGCCTGGCAAAGTCGTTTCGCGGCACGCTTAATATCACCCATGGCGCGACGTTGGGCGGGCATGTGATTGCGCATGCGGTTAAGCGGGCAGGGCTTGGCAAAGACGGCGTTGATGATGTCATTCTTGGCTGCGGGTTTCCTGAGGCGGCGACGGGCATGAATATTGCGCGTCAGTCGGCGTTGCGTGCGGGTTTGGCCGACAGCAGTGCTGCGCAAACCATAAACAGATTTTGCGCCTCTGGGCTGCAAGCGATTGTCGCGGCCAGCAATGCGATAGCTGCCGGGCAGTCAGATGTGGTCGTGGCGGGCGGGGTTGAATCGATCTCCTTGGTACAGGCAAAGCTGAACACCAACGACATTGAGGAGGAATGGCTCAAGGCGCACAGGCCGGGGGTTTATATGTCGATGATCGCCACCGCTGATATCGTAGCCCGGCGCTACGGCATCAGCCGGGCTGACCAAGATGCGTTTGCGGCACAAAGCCAAGCGCGCACCGCCGCCGCGCAGGAGCGCGGAGCGTTTGACGCAGAAATTGTGCCGCTGACCGTGCCACAGGCGGTGAAGAACCGCGAGACAAGTAAGATCGAAATCAAAGAGGCCACGCTGACGCGCGACGAGTGCAACCGCCCGACTACCACTGTTGAAAGCCTTGCCGGGCTGGACCCTGTTAAGGGCGAGGGCAAATTTGTGACCGCAGGCAATGCCAGCCAATTGTCGGACGGTGCCTCGGCCTGTGTTGTCATGTCGGAGGCGCAAGCCAAACGGCGGGGGCTGCGCCCGCTTGGCGCATTGTGCGGCTATGCTGTTGCCGGCTGTGCCCCTGATGAGATGGGCATTGGGCCGGTCTTGGCGATCCCTAAATTGATGCAGCAAGTGGGGATGAAGATTACTGATATTGACCTTTGGGAGCTGAACGAAGCCTTTGCCAGCCAAGCGCTCTATTGCTGCCAAACCCTTGGACTGGACATGGACAAGGTGAATGTGAATGGCGGCGCGATATCTATCGGGCATCCATTTGGCATGACCGGCGCACGCATGACCGGCCATTTGCTGATTGAGGGGCAACGCCGCGGCGCAAAATGGGGCGTAGTGTCAATGTGTATTGCCGGGGGCATGGGGGCGGCCGGTCTCTTTGAAATCTACCCAGCAGCGTAATAAATTTAGCAGCCAGAGCGCTGAGCGGCGCTGACTGCTGGTTTAACAATCACCCGACCTCAGCCAACCAATCACACATTGCCCGGAGCGAAGCCATTGAATCCGTGCAGGTATCCATCGCGCGCAAATATCCGTGGATCAACCCTGCGCCCTGCGTGAGTTCGACAGGTATGCCAGCTGCTTTTAAGGCATCGGCATATGCCACACCACTGTCACGCAGCGGATCATATTGCGCAACGGCAATATAGGCGGGTGGGAGCCCCGCATGCGTATCAGCGACAAGCGGTGCGACCCGTGGGTTAGACGCCAGAAGCGACGTGTCAGGGCAATACATGGCGTTGACCCTGTCCATACCCTTGGTTTGAAGCAGCGGCGCATTGGCGTTGTCTATGTAGGACTGCCGCGTATTATCAAAATCGCAGGCTGGATAAAACAGAGCTTGCGCGATAATTGGCACCTCAGTTTCACGTAGGTCAAGCGTCATAGCGGCTGCTAGATTGCCTCCTGCGCTATCGCCGCCAACAGAAATTCGGTCCTGATTAACGCCCAGCTCGGCTGCATTCGTGTGAACCCAATGTGCGACGGAGGTGCATTGGTCGATTGCGGCGGGGAAGGGGTTTTCCGGCGTCAGCGCATAGTCGACGCTGATAACAGTTTGCTTGTTCCAAGCGGCGATACGAGACGTGATATCCCAATGGGTTTCCGGGCTGCCTTGCATCCATGCGCCGCCATGCATGTAGATCAGACAGGGCTGGGCGCCGCCCGAAATATGGCGAAAAACCCGAACACGTACCTTTCCGGCGGGGCTATCGACCCAATGTTCGGTGTTGCACTCAATATCGGCCGGGGTCTCAAGGCGCATATTCTTGGCGATCACTTCGAAATGCGCCCGTCTGTCGGCTGGCGTGGCGTTGGGCTTGAGATCAGCCCAGCCAGCGTCCCACGTTTTAAGAAATGGCTCAAGCTCAGGGTTCAACATTGGCATCCTTTCAGGATTTTGCGGTGTGGGATAAAATCATATGAACAATTTGTTCACGCAATTCGGCCTGCTGGTCTTTGGCGAAAAATGAGGCACCAAATAGCGCTGAGAATGTTGGCTTATTGGATACATTGAAAAAGCTCATCGCAGAGATTTGCCAATGCAACGAAATCGGATCGAGACCTGTGCGAAATGCGCCAGATTTCTCGCCTCGTTTGATGATTTCGGTGAGGTTTTCAATTGCGCCGGAGTTCAGATTACGAATGATATCTGACTTCAGTAAATAGTCGGCATGATGAATGTTTTCGATCATGACCATGCGGATAAAATCGGGGTGTTTGCGGTGGTGATCAAACGTAAACCCAACCAACTTTGCCAGAGCCTTTGCCGCGGGTAACCCGGCCAAGTCGAGTTTTTTCTCACCATCACGAACCGTCGCATAGGCCATTTCTAGGGTCTGGGCATAGAGCTGCTCTTTGTCGCCGAAATAGTAATAAATCATCCGCTTTGATGTTTTGGTCTCCGCCGCGATCTCGTCAATTCGCGCCCCGGAAAGCCCATGCAGCGCAAACACTTTCATGGCTGCTTTCAATATATCACGCTTAACTGCTTCTGGGTTTTGCTTCCAGTTTTTTGACCTTTTTTCTTTATTTGGCAGAGTGTTAGTCACTATTTGGCTCCCGGAGTTCGACTGTAGAATAGCACATTTGAAATGTAACGGCTAGTTAAAAGTGATTGACATAATTAACCGTGGAGAACATTACAGAGACATCAAAATACGAATCATTTTGATTGGGAGGGTTTCGAAAATGGCGCTGAACGTGTTCGATTTCGACGATATGTCGCAGCCAGATTATGGCCGCGCACATGTTCGCGTCGGGCTCATCGGCCACGGGATACAGCTGTCCAGAACCCCGGCAATGCATGTTGCAGAAGGTGCCGAGCAGGGCGTGTCATATAGCTATGACCTCATCGACCTCGAAGTGATGAAAAATGGTCCGTTCACTCTATCCGAAATCCTTGATGCCGCCGAAGCAGCTGGGTTTTCGGGGTGCAATGTAACCTATCCTTTTAAGAAGACAGTAATCGAATATCTGGACATTTTATCTAGCCCCGCTCGCAGGGTTGGTGCGGTCAATACGGTTGTTTTCAAAGACGGCAAACGCACGGGGCATAACACTGATTATTGGGGCTTTGCTGAAAGTCTGCGCCATGGCCTGAGCGGCGTTAAAATGAAAACGGTATTGTTGTTGGGCGCTGGCGGGGCAGGCGGGGCGGTTGCCCATGCTCTAAAAACCTTGGGCGTCGAAAACTTGTTGATCCTCGACACGTCGCTGCCCGCGGCTGAAACACTGGCCTCAACCCTTGGCGGCGAAGCGATATCAGATGTCGGCGCTGCGGTTGCGCGCGCAGATGGCATTGTGAATGCCACGCCTATGGGCATGGTCAAATTGCCGGGGGCTGCGATCCCAACAGACCTTTTGAAACCACATCAATGGGTATCCGACATCGTATATTTTCCGCGCGCCACTGCGCTGCTGCGCGCTGCAAAAGCGACCGGATGCCAAACACTGGATGGCTCAAGCATGGCGGTCTTTCAGGCCGCACGCGCTTTCAAACACTTTACTGGCCTTGAAGCTAACGTGGCGCGCATGCGCGCTACATTTGAGGCTTTTTCAACGAACTAGAAATACGCAAACGGGAGGACACCATGCGTTTTAACTCATTCAATAATATCCTGAAATCTGGCGTTGCAATCGCAGCACTGGCCGTCACGACAACGGCGACATTGGCACAGGACGTTGTCGAGATCATCTATTCCGATACCGTTTCCGAAGGCGATATCCGTACAGCAACATTGCGCAGTGAATTTGGCGGATGTTTGGGCGACGGTTTTGATTTCACGTCCTATCATGGGGCAACATTGATCCGGCAAGGCACCGAGCTGACAGCAATGCAGCGCGGCAATCTTGATATGGCAAACTTGGCGATCTTTGATTTCTACAATCAGGTGCCCTCGACATCTGTGCTTGGCACACCGTTCCTGTTTCGCGATTATGAGCATATGCGTGCGGTCTATGACGGCGATGTTTTGGATGAGCTGCGGGCTGAGATCGAAGAGCAAGCACAAGTCAAAATCCTTGCATTTCCTTATATTGGCGCCCGCCACATCTCTTATGTTGGCGACCGCGAATATATGACTCCCGCCGATCTTGAAGGTGTTAAGCTGCGCTTTCCCGGTGGCGAAGGCTGGCAGTTTGTCGGCTCCGCAATGGGCGCAATCCCTGTGCCAATCGCGTTTACCGAAGTCTATACA
>JAESRD010000296.1 GCA_016764835.1 Paracoccaceae bacterium
ATGCGCGCCGGTATGGTTCAGCTCGTCGCGCTTGAAGTAAACCTTGGCGCCGCCGAGCTTCTCGGTCAGCCGTTCGGCAAAATAGAGCGGGCTGGGGCGGCCAACATAGTGTTTCCAAAGCCCGTCCATCTCAGCCCAGAAGCTCGCATCTGTCTTGGCAAATTCGTATTGGGCTTCAAGCTCTAAGATCAGCGGCATCAGCGTTTCAGAGACAAACCGTCCGCCAAAATCGCCAAAGCGGCCCTGCTCGTCGGGGCCCGTCATGAAAGAGTTGAACAGGTCGGTCATTTGGCTCTCCATAGGTTTATCAAGGGTCTAGCGAGTTTTTTGACCGGCGCAAGCTTACTGCGCACTGCCGCCGTAAAAGACAGCGACTTAATCAGCCCGTCCAACAATTCGGGAATGTCAGACCCATCATTTACAGGCTCAAACCGCAGCGAACGAATATACGCGGCCAGTTCGGGGCCGACTTGGCGGGCATAATCATACAGGCTATTTCCATCAGTAAAGGTTATGTCTGCGGGCTTTTGCGGCGCAAACCGAGCATTGATCTTGCTTTCGATCCAATTAACTTCATCGGAGTTCTCTTTCATCAACGCATCAATCCGCTCAGGGTCGAGTTGATATGAATTTTTACCGAAATCCTTCATAACACGAATAAGCAGGGAATTCATTTGCCTTTCATGCGGCGCAACCGAACCGCGCGCTTGCCGATAAACATATAAAACAGCGAGGCTTTCTGCTGAAAGAGAAGCGTTCAATCCAGCAAATTTTTTCAGTCTTTTGACCCTCTTATCATCCAAGCCAATGCGCCAACCAAAATCACGGGCAAGATCCTGATGCATAAAGTTATTGCGGTCATATAGAACAAAGGTCGGGCTCGGCTGGCGCTCAAGCGCCAGCTCCCAGTTTCGAAAATGCTTAAAGTATTTTGGAAATAGCGCGGCATAGTCCAACTCAACCTGACGCGCTTTCATAATTTGCTGAAAAGAGCTGCGCATGAAGCCCGCAGGGTCGCGAATATAGGTCAGCATTTCGATCCGATCAAACCGCGTGCCAATTGCATCGACCAATGCCTCGCAATCCGCTTTTTTAGAAAGCCGGGCAATCTCTTCGCCAGAAATGATAATCGACCGATCCGCAGCATTGAGCGCGCTCATAAATGTTGCGCGCGCCTTTTTCTTCTGCGCAGGCCATGTCGCTTGGTCAGGATTGGAATAATGGCTCGCATAAGGAACCTTTTGGAAACCAACCCCCACAAGTTTGGAATGATTGGGATGACCAAGATTGAGATATCGAAAGTTCTTATCACGATAATTGGAAAATGTATTTTGCAGCATTGTCGTGCCGGTTTTATGCATTCCCAAATGCAAGATACAGCGGCGTTGCTGCGGCTGCGCGGCCGAGGCTGTTCGCTGCCCATACAGCTGTTCAAACTCTTCCACTTGCCATCCTTACACTGTTTTTTGCCAGGAACAGGTTTTGACCGCCCGGTTTTAGGCCCGCACTGCGGCGGCAAATTGAGCGATCAACCCGGCATCCTTTACCCCCGGAGCACTTTCAACACCTGAAGCGACGTCAACTTGCGTCGCGCCAGAAGCCGTAATCGCAGCGCCGACATTGTCGGCGTTAAGCCCGCCTGCCAACATCCAAGGCACTGGCCAGCGTCGCCCAGCTATCAAGTCCCAGTCAAATGTCACGCCATTGCCGCCCAAAAGTGGCGCGCCTTTCGGCGCTTTGGCATCAACCAAAAGCATATCTGCCACATGAGAAAAATCATCCAACCGGCGCACATCATCTGCGCCGCTAATACCAAGCGCCTTCATTACAGGCAGGCCAAAACGGGCCTTTACCTCAGCCACACGGGTCGGGCTCTCAGAGCCGTGCAGTTGCACGATATCGAGCGGTGCAATATCCAAGACGCTGGCTATCTCGTCATCACTCGCGTCAAAAAATAGCCCCACACTGGCGCGCCCTGCAGGCACTGCCGCAATAAGTGCGCGCGCTTGCGCCGCGCTCACATAGCGCGGCGAGCGACCAATAAAATTGAAGCCAAAATACCCGGTGCCAGCATCAGCCGCAGCGTCAATCATTGCCGCGGTTTTCAGGCCACAAATTTTTATCTTAATGTCAGACAACATTAGCCCATATGCCGATCTCTAGCGCCCTTGGCTTAACTCGCGCGATCAAGCAAAGCGATGACATCATCCTTGCCTTCGTTCTTTTCGGTTTTTAACCGGCCTACTTCGCGCTGAAGGGCTGCAACTTCGCGGGTCTTGCCCCGCGAACTGGCCCGCAATTTACCTTCGCGCAACCACTCCCAAAAGAAACCAATCAGCAGGCCAACAGCCACGCCCAAAAAGATGACAAGATAAAGCGGCAGCTGAATATCAGGCGATATGCCCAAAAACTCAGAGACGGTTTCGGGCATGGCCCGCAAGGTGACAGTGCCGCGATTGGCAAGACCAAGCACGACAAGGCAAAGGCCAATTAGGCCCCAGAACGCATATTGGATGGTTTTCATACGGACACCTCAGATTTTATACGGGCGACCTTACTTGTCGTTGAGCTTGTCGCGCAAGAGCTTGCCGGTCTTGAAAAACGGCACATGCTTCTCAGCCACATCTACAGCCGCCCCAGTGCGCGGGTTTCTGCCGGTTCGGCTTTCGCGCTTCTTGACCGAGAACGCGCCAAAGCCGCGCAGCTCAACACGGTTGCCATTGGCCATCGCATTGGTGATCTCTTCAAAAATCGTATTCACAATTTTTTCGACGTCGCGCTGGTACAGATGCGGATTATCGTCGGCAATTTTCTGGATCAGTTCAGATCTGATCATTTGGCGGCACCCCCCGGGTAGCAAATGCTAAATTACAGGGTTGGCCCTGTTTGTTACCCTTTAACTATAGGCAATTGTCAGGCTGTGGGAAGGGTGTGCATCGGGTGGCGGGGCTAAAATTCTTCATCTTTGCGGGCATTTGGCCCTTAGATGGCCTCAATCGCTGCCTTTGCGGCAGAACATATGCGCCCAAATGCGACAGCTCGACAAAATTGACGTTGCGATTCGCTTGGCCACAAACACGGCTGCTGGCATTTTGCGCAAACAAAAAGCCCCACAGCATTTCTACTGCGGGGCCATTTTAGACGCTTAAAGACTTGCGCCTGATTTAGGCGTCGTCTTCGTCGCCGCGCAAAGCTGCGCCAAGGATATCGCCGAGCGATGCGCCCGAATCCGAGGAACCATATTGTGCAACGGCCTCTTTCTCTTCAGCAATCTCGCGCGCTTTGATCGACAGACCAAGACGGCGGGTTTTTGCGTCGATATTGGTGACGCGCACGTCAACCTTATCGCCAACACCGAAGCGCTCAGGGCGCTGCTCGGAGCGATCACGTGACAGGTCAGAACGACGGATGAAGCTCTTCATGCCTTCATATTCGACCTCTACGCCACCATCTTCGATCTTAGTGACCTCAACAGTGATGATCGAGCCGCGCTTGACGCCGCCAATGGCTTCGGCAAACGGGTCGCCGCCCATAGCTTTGATCGACAGCGAGATACGCTCTTTTTCGATGTCCACTTCGGAAACACGTGCTTGCACGATGTCGCCTTTGCGGAAATCGCCGATCACATCTTCGCCGCGGCCTTCCCATGTCAGATCTGACAGGTGAACCATGCCGTCGATGTCGCCTTCAAGGCCAATGAACAGACCGAACTCGGTGATGTTCTTG
>JAESRD010000297.1 GCA_016764835.1 Paracoccaceae bacterium
AAGCCGTAAATCATTAAATATAACATCGGGTTGGAAAACAGCATGGGTGCCAATGAGGATAGAAATTTCGCCATTCTCTAACGCTGCGAGCATCGCTTGCCGGTCAGGGCCTTTGTCGCGGCCGGTCAAACATTCGACCCGAATACCTGCGGCTTCGGTAAGCGCGCGCAACCCGGCCAAATGCTGACGGGCTAAAATTTCAGTCGGCGCCATCATCACCGCTTGGCCGCCGGCTTCAACCGCGTTGAGCATGGCCATCAAAGCAACAAGGGTTTTTCCAGAGCCAACATCGCCCTGCAAAAGGCGGTTCATCCGGTGCGGCTGGGCCATGTCAGTGACGATCTCATCGACCGTGCGCCTCTGTGCGCCGGTCGGCGCGTAAGGCAAATTTTTCATAACTTTGCGGCGCAGATCGCCGTTACCCTTGCTGACCCGCCCTTTGCCCCGCCGCGCGCCGGCCCGCGCCAAAGCCAGCGTTAACTGATGCGCAAACAGCTCATCATAAGCCAGCCGCGCGCGGGCTGGATCTTCTGCCCCTAAAGCATCCATGCCGGTCGGCGCGTGGCTATGGTTCAACGCGGTCTGCCAGTCGGGCCACCCCTTGCGCTTGGCCAGCTCGGGATCGATCCATTCGGGCAGATCGGGCATAAGCGCCAAAGCCGCGCGGGTTGCGCGCCACATCAGCTTTTGCGAAATACCGCCATGAAGCGGGTAAACCGGCTCAAAACTCGGGATTTTTTGGGCCTCACGCAATGGCACAATATGGTCAGGGTGAACCATCTGTGCGGTGCCGTCGAAAGTTTCAATCTTGCCAGAAATCACCCTTTTCTCACCGATGGGTAGTTGCGCATTTAGCCATTTTTGATGGGCATGAAAGAACACCAGCTGGAACGTGGTTTGCTCGTCGCGCACTGTTACTCTTGCTGGCCGGCCTTTGGCAGCGGCAGGCTGATGGCCAAGAATTTCGACCTCAACTGTCACAACGCTGGGGGCCACAACATCAAGAATTGAGCCACGATGCCGCCGGTCAATGCCGGCCAAAGGTAGGGTAAATAAAATATCACGTGGCCGTTTTATATCAAACGGTTCAAGGAGTTGCGCCGTCTTTGGGCCAATGCCATCAAGGGCTGTGACGGCAGAAAACAGGGGCCACAAAACTTCGGGTCTGCCGGTTTTGCTTTTCTCAGCCATCGCTAATCAGCTCCAACCAGCGGGCCTCATCATAGACATCAATGCCCAGATCAGCCGCCTTTTTTGCCTTGGCCCCAGCGCCCGGCCCGGCGACCAGTATGTCGGTTTTAGCGCTGACCGAGCCAGAAACTTTTGCTCCCAGCGCCTCGGCGCGCGCCTTGGCCTCGGCCCGGCTCATCTGCTCAAGTGTGCCGGTGAATACAACGATCTTGCCAGAAATCGGGCTGTCATTTGCCGCTGAATTGGAAGGCAAAATGGTCAGCTCGGTCACCAGTTTTTCAATCGAGGCGCGCTCGCCTGGTTGCAAAAATGCGGTGATCAACGACGTGGCCAAAACGGCGCCAATGCCGTCAATTTCGAGCAGCGCCTCCCAGCCCGGCCCCTGCCCGACTTCGGCATTGTCCAGCAGCTGTGCGAGCGCATCCCATGTGCCAAAATGACGGGCGAGCAAAGCGGACGAGCCCTCGCCAGTGTGGCGGATACCCAACCCAAAGATCAGCTTAGCTAACGGTATTTCGCGCCGCCGATCTATCGAGTCAAATAGTTTCTGCGCGCTCTTTTCGCCAAAACCGTCACGGTTCTTGATTTTGGTCAAATTGGCCGCATCGCGAATACGCAGGGTGAAAATATCTGCCGGTTCGTGGATTGGCAGCACCTCGTCAGCAAAAAACATCTCAATCTGTTTGGCGCCGAGACCCTCTATGTCAAACGCACCTCTGGAGACAAAATGCTTTAGTTTTTCAACGGCTTGTGCAGGGCAGACCAAGCCTCCAGAGCACCGGCTGATCGCGTCATCTTCTTCGCGAATCGCTGCCGAACCACATTCGGGGCACGTTTGCGGAAAGACGAATGGCAAGGCATCATCTGGGCGTTGGCTCAGGTCAACATCGGCTATTTTGGGGAGCACATCACCGGCGCGGTAGATTTGCACAAGATCACCAATGCGCAGATCTTTGCCATCACGGATCAGGTTGCCATTGGAATCGCGGCCTTCGATATAGTCTTGATTATGCAGTGTCGCGTTTGAAACCGTGACACCGCCAACAGTGACTGGCGCCAGCCGGGCGACCGGAGCCAGCGCGCCGGTGCGGCCAACCTGAATTTCTATGTTTTCAAGCCGCGTCCATGCCAGCTCTGCCGGAAATTTATGGGCAATCGCCCAACGTGGGGTGGTTGAGCGAAAACCGAGCCGCGACTGGAAGCCCAGATTATCAACTTTGAAAACGACGCCGTCAATATCATAGCCCAACCCGGCACGCCGAGCACCGATTAGAGCATAGGCGGCGAGGAGTTCGGCAGGGCTTTTGCAATAACGGCTCTCTGGATTAGTTGTGAAACCAAGATCTTTGAGCCGGGTGATTGCAGCGTTTTGAGTTTCGCCAAGTGGTTCAGAAATTTCACCCCAAGCATAGGCAAAAAAACGCAAGGGACGGCTGGCGGTGATGGATACATCAAGCTGGCGCAAAGACCCTGCGGCGGCATTGCGCGGATTGGCCAAAGTTTTTTTGTCATCCGCCTCAAGCCGGGCGTTTAGGGCACTAAAATCGGCATGGGCAATGTAGACCTCGCCCCGCACCTCCAACACATCCGGCGCCCCGGTCAATTTATGCGGGATATCTTTGATGGTTTTGGCATTTTCGGTGACGTTCTCGCCAGTTTCACCATCGCCGCGCGTTGCGGCATAGACCAATTTTCCGGCCTCATACCGCAGTGAAAGAGACAGACCATCAATTTTTGGTTCAGCCGTATAGCCAAGATCGGCGTCATCACTGAGCCCAAGAAAGCGGCGAATACCTTTGTCGAAATCGGCAATATCTTCGGCGTTAAACGCATTGGCCAAGGACATCATCCGCACAGGATGGGTGATTTTACCAAATCCGTCTGACGGGCTGGCACCAACCTGTTCGGTTGGGCTAGTCTCTTGCTTTAATGTTGGAAAATGGGCCTCTATCGCGACAAGTCGGCGCTTTTGCGCATCATATTCAGCGTCAGATATTTCTGGAATATCACGCGCGTGATAGGCCGTATTCGCCTCGGCTACCTGCTTTGACAGATGTTCAATTTCTTTTTTGGCCGCCGCAACTGATAGATCAGCGACCGAAACCGGCTGATCATCTGCGCTATTGCTTTTGGATTGCGTCAAAGCGGGCCCCTAACAAAATAGCGGGCCCAGGTATTGGGCCCGCCCTTAGCTAGAAGT
>JAESRD010000024.1 GCA_016764835.1 Paracoccaceae bacterium
AACATGTTTGGCAAGCTCAAAGACTGGAGGCGCATTGCAATGCGCTACGACAGATGCCCGGAGCTCTTCCTCTCAGCCATTATTCTGGCTTCTATCGTGTTATTCTGGTTATGAGTCCTGACCCTAGGTCGGCTAGCGCCCCCAAGCCGCCATTTTCGGCGCGCCCAATAGACATGCCAGCCCCCAACAGCGCGCAGGAGCAGCCCAACCCGGGCCGCTCCCTTCACCGCTTACTTCGGCAAGCTAGCCTTGCGCAAATACGGCAACACAGTCTCAAACGACCCAAACTTAGCCGTCGCATCCGCATCAGAAACCGTGGTCGGCACGATCACATCCTCACCGACCTGCCAGTTTGCAGGCGTGGCCACGCCGTGCTTTGCCGCTGTTTGCAGCCCGTCCAGCGCGCGCAAAACTTCAGCAAAGTTACGACCAACATTCATCGGGTAAGTCATCGACAGTTTCAGCTTCTTATCTGGCCCAATAATGAACACCGCCCGCACAGTAGCACTGTCAGCCGGGGTGCGGCCATCGGGCAAATAAGCCTCGGCAGGCAACATATCGAAGGCTTTTGACAGGGCAAGCCCCTCATCAGCAATGATAGGGAAACCAGCCGACACGCCAGCAACAGCTTCAATGTCGCCCTTCCACTTCTTGTGGTCCTCAACACCGTCAACCGATACACCGATCACCTTAGTGTCGCGCGCGGCCCACTCATCGGCCAGCTGCGCCACAGCGCCAAATTCAGTTGTGCAAACCGGGGTAAAATCCTTGGGGTGGCTAAACAGGATCGTCCAGTTATCGCCAATGAAATCGTGCAGTTTAAAGCTGCCCTGATCGGTCTCAACGCTTAGGTTTGGTACTTCGTCATTAATGCGCAGGCCCATGCCAACACTCCTATCAGTTATGTTTCTTTTGCAGAATATAGGCGCAGCGGGGCCGCCGTTCCAGCCTGAACCTTTAAAAAGGACAAGCCGCCCCAATCCGGTGGCCCTTGCCGCCGTCAGGGTGCCTAAATTGCAAGCTCTCCGAGTGCAGCATCAGCCGCTCATATTCCCGCGCCTCACCTGTCGCGTAAAACGGATCGCCAAGGATCGGGTGGCCAATGGCCAGCATATGCACCCGCAGCTGATGGCTGCGCCCGGTCTTGGGCATCAGCCGCATCCGGCTTTCGCCTTTGCCGGTTCTAATCCGCTTCCAGTCGGTCAGCGCATTGCGGCCATTCTCATGGTCAACCATCTGCCGGGGCCGGTTTTCCCAGTCGACAATCAACGGCAGATCTACCTGCCCGGTCTTTTCCACCACCTCGCCCCAAACACGGGCAATATAGGTCTTCTTGGTCATGCGTTTTTCAAATTGCTGGCCCAAATGCCGCTGCGCATGCCGGGTCAGCGCAAAAATCATCACGCCCGACGTGTCCCTATCGAGCCGGTGCACCAACAGCCCCATCGGAAACACAGCCTGCACCCGTGTCATCAGACAGTCAGCCAGTTCCGGGCCTTTGCCGGGCACAGAAAGCAGCCCAGCCGGTTTATCAACCAGCAGCACTTCATGGTCGGCATGGAGGATAACCAAGGGGCCATCGGGCGGATTATATTCAGAGCTCATGCCCTGCCATCGCAAACCTGAGGCGGACCCGCAAGGGGGCGACGAAGCGCTAACCGCCGAAAACCGCCGCCAGCAGCTGTCCTATCCCGCGTTGATCCTCCAGCGTAAACGCCGCCGGGCGGTCACTATCAATGTCAAACACCCCAATCAGCCGTCCGTCCGCGCCCCAAACTGGCAAGACCAGCTCAGACCGCGTGCTGCTGGCGCAAGCAATATGGCCGGCAAAGCTATGCACATCATCCACCAATTGCGCCTGCCCGGTCCGCGCCGCCGCGCCACAAACACCCCGGTCAAAGACAATGGTCAAACAGCCATGCCCGCCCTGATACGGCCCAATCTTTAGCAGCTCTGGCCCAACCACCCGGTAAAACCCGGTCCAATCAAACCGATCATCCGCGTGATGCACCTCGCACACCATGCTGGCCATCAGCGCAATCTCGTCGCTCTCACCGGCGCATAAAGCCGCCAACCGTTGGCCGAGTTCCGCATAATCAACCCTCATTGCGGCCGCTCAATCGCTATCGCCGTACCTTCGCCGCCGCCAATACATATGGCCGCCACGCCGCGGCGCAGCCCGCGCCGCTCAAGCGCATGCAGCAGTGTCACGATTATCCGCGCGCCCGACGCGCCAATAGGATGGCCCAGCGCACAAGCGCCGCCATTCACATTGACCACCGCGTGATCAATCTGCATCTCATGCATGAACGCCATCGGCACCACGGCAAACGCCTCATTCACCTCCCACAGGTCAACATCGGCAACACTCCAGCCCAGCCGCCGCAGCAGCTTTTGCACTGCAGGCACCGGCGCCGTCGGGAAATCAGCTGGCGCATGCGCATGGCTGGCATGGCCCATAATCAGCGCGCGCACCGGCATATCCTTGGCCCGCGCCACTTGCTCTGCCGCCAGCACCAACGCCGCCGCACCATCCGATATCGACGACGCATTCGCCGCCGTCACCGTGCCGCCCTCGCGAAAGGCTGCCCGCAGCTTCGGTATCTTTTCTGGCCGCGCCTTGCCCGGTTGCTCATCTTGCGCCACATCGCCCACAGCCACGATCTCAGCCTCAAACGCCCCAGAGCTTTGCGCCACCAAGGCCCGGTCGAGCGAGGCCAGCGCATAGGCATCTTGGGCTTCGCGGGTAAACCCAAACGCCCCGGCGCAATCCTCGGCATAGCTGCCCATCAACCGGCCCGGCTCATACGCATCTTCTAGCCCATCAAGAAACATCGAATCGACCACAGCCGCATGGCCTATCCGCGCCCCGCCGCGCATTTTGGGCAGGAGATACGGCGCATTGCTCATACTCTCCATACCGCCCGCCACCATCACCCCGGCATGGCCCAATGCTATCTGGTCAAACGCCATCATCACCGTTTTCATGCCCGAGCCGCACATTTTGTTGAGCGTTGTCGCAGGGACGGCCTCGCCCAAGCC
>JAESRD010000298.1 GCA_016764835.1 Paracoccaceae bacterium
AAACCGCGGTAACAACCGGGCGGTTACCGCAAACCTTGCAATCATTGTATTTGAGTTTGGCAAGATGGCCTTGGAACGCGGCAATTTTATCGGCAACCGACCGGGTCTCATCTTGGCCGCACTCAGCGCGAGCCGCCATGGCGCCATGCTTTTTTTGATGCTGTGAAGCGCGGCTGACATCTCGTTCTGTGTCTTGGCCGATACGCCGGTCAAACCTCATGAATTCCGCTGCATTTTGGCGATAATCTGGCGTTGGATATCAGAGGTGCCGCCATAGATTATACTGCCGACAGCATCTGGCAGATCCGTATTGACATAAGCGCCCAGCATCATGGACTTGGCGGCAAAGGTGCGGGCTGCATCAACGCTATTGGCCAAAAAACTTTCTGAAATATGCAGCTTGGTCAGCGCGGCAAGCGTGGGGTCATTCTCACCATTGTCAGACGCCCAAGCCGCCTTTTGCAACATCAACAGACTGGTCTCATAACGTAGCCGCATATCGGCCAGGCGGTTGCTGACCGACTGGTTTGCGTCGATTGGCGCGCCAAATACCTGACGGTCGCGGCCATAGGCGATGCAATCTTCAAGTTGACGTTTCATGGCACCAACATGGGTGGCCAGAATGAACCGACGTTCCCAATCGAGCGAGGCAATAAAGATGCTCTGACCACCGCCTTCAGGGCCAAGGCGCGTGCTTTTATCTATGCGGCATTCTTTAAATGTAAGGGTGCCAAAGGGCAGCGTATCTGAACCTGCTTTGGCTTTGTGGCTCCCACGGGTCAGCCCAACCGTGTCTGCATCTATCAAAAAGGCACTGATGCCCCAAGCGCCATGGTCGGGGTTGGTTTTGGCGAAGACGAAAGCCAGATCGCAGGCCGGGGCCATCCCGATCCACTCTTTCGAACCGGTGAGGATATAGGCATCACCGTCGGCGATTGCCGATGTTTGCAAGCCCATAGCATCTGAGCCTGAACCGGCTTCTGTAACGCCGTGGGCGCACAATATTTCGCCCCCTATGAGCGCTGGTAAAAGGCTATTTTTTTGCCCTTCAGAGCCGAAGGACAATATTGGCATCTGCATTGACCAAAGCTGGGCGCTTAGCCCAAGTGCCAAGCCGTTATCGGGGCAGCCGCGGCCAAATTCGTGCAATATGTGTATTGCCGTTTGGCAATCATATCCGGCACCGCCATAGCGCGCGGGCATCGTCAGGCCAAGCATGCCGTGGTCGGCGCAGGCTTGCCAAAGTTTGCGCCAATCTGCGGTTAGGTCTAGGCCTTTGGCAAAGGCATAAGTGGCGGCACCAAGCTCTTGGGTAGCCGGGGGTAGGCTAAAATCCATTACGTCTCATCCGCGTTAAGAACGACAGCCAAAGCACTTGTCCATGCCAAAAGAGCGTCAGGGTTTCGTTGGAGGTCGAGATGTTCGTAAGCCAAGGTTTGCGCCTGCATCTGTGGCAGTGCTGCGCTCAGCCAACCGGCTTCTGCCAGCTTGTCAACCGTGCCACGTGTCATCGCCACATCAACCGGGCCGGGGTAGATTGGCGGCTGATATTGCGACAACAGCTTGCGGTAAGCGTTGCCAATATAGGCCCGGCGCGCCTTGCCCGCATCATCATTAATGCTGCGGGCGGTTTTGTAATAGGTCATCAGCACCTGCCCGGCCGCATAATGCGCAAAACGGCGCAAATGGTCGACGCTGTCTTCGGCGGTGGTGCCTTTTGGCTTGCGCAACGCATAAGACGGGTCGAGCAGAAACAGGGTGCTGACGGTTTCGCCGGATATGCGCAGCTGATGCGCCATTTCGAGGGCGATAATCGCGCCGAGGGAGAAGCCGCCAAGATGGTAAGGCCCGGTTGGCTTGAGCACCTTGAGCCGGGTAACGGCGTTTGTCGCCAAGTCTTCAATTCGGTCGCTTGTTGAGATTTCTCCGGCAATATAATGCGAGAACAAGAAGGCCAGTGGGCGAGCGCTCCCCAGCGCCCGGTTGAGATAAGAATGCATTTTCAGGCTGCCATGTACCATGAAAAACAACGGCTTATCCCCCGTCTCATGGGTCAGCACGATGGTGTTGTCGCCGCTGGTCGAAATACTGGTTTCGGCGAGGTCGTGAATGTGGGCTGCGAGATCTGCAAGCACTGGATATTCAAACACTTCATGCGGGGCGAGGCCAAGGCCCGCCTCCTCAGCCTTTAGCCCCAATGCGATGGTTTTGAGACTGTCACCGCCCAGCTCAAAAAAGTTATCGTTGCGCGAAATATCTGTGTGGCCAAGCAGCTCCGCCCAGATACCAGCCAAGGTTTTTTCGGCAAAACTTTGCGGAGGGGCACGCGGCACGGAAACGGCGGGTTGAAGCGATAACAACGCGCTGGTGTCGATCTTTCCATTTGGCAAATGTGGGACAGTATCGACCATGATAATGCTGGCCGGGATCATATAGCCGGGTAAATATTTGGCCAGCTGGCGCCGGGCTAATGCCGGGTCAACCGCTCCGACGACAAAACCGCAAAGCGCGTTTTGTTTGACAAGCACCA
Source organism: Paracoccaceae bacterium (assembly GCA_016764835.1). Next base: position 2,531 of record JAESRD010000298.1, read on the forward strand.
CGGTGTCAGCACCGGTGACTTGGCTTAATGCGCCCTCTACTTCTGACAGCTCAATCCGGTGGCCTCTGATCTTCACCTGCGCATCGGTGCGGCCCTGAAAAACCACCTGACCATCGGCGTTAACATATCCCATATCGCCGGTCTTGTAGTGACCCTGCGCCAAGCCCGGTTTGTCTTGCCAATAGCCCAGGGCCACGCCGGGGCCGCGGACCACAATCTCGCCGCTGGCGCCGTTGGGTAAGGGGCAGCCGTCGGGGTCGCAAATGGAAAGAGACGTGCCATTTGGCGGCGTGCCTATGGGGGTGTCGAGGTTTGGGTTGTGATCGGTGATATCAGCCGCTGCGCACCAGACCGTGGCTTCGGTCGGTCCGTATTCGTTGAACAATCGCACATGCGGCAGCTGGTTTTTATGCGCGGCTACAAGCGCCGGTGGCACCGCTTCGCCAGCGACAATGACAACTGACAAATTGGTTATTTGCTCGAAAATGAGCGTTGGCAGAATGGTTTGGTACAGGGCGGGCAGGCAAAGGAAATGGCTGGTCTTGGTGTCAACAATCTGCTGTTTTAGCGCGGCCAAATCTTGTTCTAAACGTGGTGCCGACACCACCAGCAAGCCGCCATGGGCCAGGGTCCAATAGATGCCGGCGACTGAACTGTCGAAGGCAAAAGATGAAAGCAGCAGAAACGAGCTGGGTGGCTGTGGATAGGCATCGGCCCGCGCGGCGGTTGCATAACAAAGGTTGCCGTGGCTGATCATCACGCCTTTTGGCCCGCCCGAAGAGCCTGATGTGAAGATCACATAAGCAAGGTCACCGGGCTCTATGCTGACGGATGTAAGCGCTGGGGCCGGGCCATCTGGCTCATCAAGGTAGAACAGCTTGGCTTGGCTGGCCGGCAGCCGCGCACTGGCAATGATAGTGGTGATAATAGCGCGCGGGGCAATGGCTTGCAAAATATGCGCCAGCCGGGCGGGCGGATAGTCAAGATCAAGCGGGGTATAGGCAGCGCCGGTGCGCAAGATTGCCAACATGGCAACGACGACATCGGCGCCGCGCTCAAGCGCGATTGGCACGACATCACCCTTGCCGATCCCGGCGGCTTGTAGGCGGGCGGCAATGTCGGCCGAGGCGCGCTCCAAGGCGGCATAGTTTAGCCTGCCGCTGTCTTGCGACATTACCGCATCGGCGGCGGGGTTGGATTGTGCATGGGCGAGGATGGTCTCATGCACTGGCTCAAACTCGGCAATAGCTGGGGCGGCTACGGCTGTGGACCAACTTGCAGTTGTGAGGTCAGCGATTGTGCCCAAACCCCCGGTAACTGTCTCCAACAGTTTGTTAAAATCGCTCAGCATCTCGCCGACGATTGGCAGGGTTAGGGCATTGGGGTCGTAGATAGCTTCAAAATGTAGCCTGTCGCGCGGTGTCACAAGCACGGCCAAAGGGAAGGTGCTGGCATCAGTTGCGCGCATATTGGTAAAACGGATAGGGCCGGTTTGGGCGCCGCCATTTGGCGTGTCTTCAATCACAAAGAGGGTTTCAAACAGCTGCGTCTCGCGGCCCAAAGGCGCGGCATCCCGCACATCTGACAAGGCCGAGAACTGATGGCTGCGCAGATGGCGCGCGTCTGCTTCGGCACGGCTCAGATAGGTTTCCCATGTTGTTGCTGGGTCAACATGTAAGCGGATAGGCAGAGTGGTGATAAACGCCCCGGCGGCGCGCTCAATGCCCGCAATATCGGCTGGGCGGCCAGCATATGTTTGGCCAAATATCACATCATCACTGGCGCTATAGCGGCGCAGCACAAGCGCCCATGCGCTGGTCAGAAGCGTGGTCAGCGTGACCCGTTGCGCCCGCGCATAGGCTCTGAGTCCGTGAAGATTTGGCCCATCAGTATGACAACGCCGGTGCATTTGTGGACCGTCACTTTCACCGATACGCAGGTTAATACTGGTTGGTCCGCCAAGGCCGCTGAGATATTGCGCCCAAAATGACCGCTCCGCCGATTTGTCACGGGCTTTTTGCCAAACCAGATAGTCTTTGAACTGCGCGGGCTGAGGCACTGTGCCACCGGCCAGATGGATGGCCAAATCCTGCATCACCACACCCGTTGACCAGCCGTCACTGATCATATGGTGCATTGCCCAGATCAAATGGTGGCGTGTCGGGTTTTGGCGCAGCAGCGTCACCCGCATCAGCGGTGCTGCGGTCAGATCAAAAGCCCGCGCCCGTTCGGCTTCGGCCAAAGCTGAGCACTTGGCCTTAAACCCGGCTGCGGTTTGGTCAGTGAGATCAACAACGTTAAACGGCAAGTCTATATTTTGGCGGATCACCTGAAGCGGCTGAGCCACTTCTTTCCAGATGAAACAGGCACGAAAAGCATCACGGGCTTGGACCGCTGCCACTATAGCCGCTTTTAGAGCATCGGGCTCTAATGCGCCGTCAATATCAGCGCTGACAATTGCGACATAAGTGCCGGGCGGGGCCTTATGTTTGATGGTCTCAAATAGCATGCCCAATTGGGTGTCTGAGAGTGGTAATATATCGGCGACATTGTCGAGCGCGCCCATATTACTTGCCCCCAAGTTGACGGGCAAGTGCGGCCATATCAGCCTCACCAAGCGAGATCAGCGGCGCGTCATCGGTGGTGGGTTTGTTGGCAGGTTTGTTGGTGGCGGGCACCAAGTTTTCAGCCAATGCCCGGATGGTTTGGTGTTCAAAAACCGCATTAGCCGCCAGCGGCAGGCCATTATCACTGGCCTCAATAGCAATTTGAATCGCGGCGATACTGTCGCCGCCAATGTCATAGAAATTATCGGTTACGCCAATCTTGTCAGAGCCAATGACCGACCTGAACACCGCAAGCAGTTGGCTCTCGGTCTCGCCTTCAGGGGCGACTTGGCCGTACGCTTTGTGGCGGTGGTGAATGTCGGGTGCGGGCAGCGCTGTGGTATCAACTTTGCCGTTTGAGTTAAGCGGTAGCTCAGACAGCCGAATGATATGGGCGGGCACCATGGCGCGTGGCAAGGTCCGGCCGAGATGGGCGCGAATTTCTGCCTCATCCGGGGCGTTGCCAGTAATATAGGCGACAAGTTCGGGGCGGTTATCTGTCAACGGTTCATGAAAGCCAACCTCGTTGAGAATGTTTTGCACATTGCTCGGGTCAATCGCGTCTTGCAGCTCGTCAACCGCTTCAGCGCGGGTCTTGTGGCCCATCCGCACATCCCAACTATAAGGCAACGCATAATTGTGGAAGCCTTCGCGCCGCAAATGCACGTAAATCCCGGCATCATTGATCAAACAATTGGTTGACCGGCCGGTGTCACCGGGCCGTATCCACGGGGCTTTCTGCGTCAAAAAGTCATAAATTTCGCCGACAGGCACATCAATATAGCGGTAAATGTCAATGATTTCGACATCGTCAAAAATTTTGCCGTTTTGCAGGTCTTGGGTCTTGAGATGCTGGGTAATCGCGTCTTCGGTTCGGTGGTAGGCTTTGCGCAGATCAAGCACGAGGTTCTCAAGCTCATCAACCGTCGGCGTTCTGTTTTCGAACAGCTCGGGCGTAAGTCTGGTCTCAAAGAATTGCCCGCGCGAAAGCCCGGTGACAATTGCCGGTATGCCCTCATCGCGCGCCACGCGCAGTGCCAAAGTGTAGATGGTTTTGAAGCAGCCCTGACAAACATTTGAATGCCGCGTCAGACTATCTGCAAAAATAGCGTTCATGGCTGGAGTGGTCAGGAACCTGTGGTCAACGCCGAGATCATCGGTCACGCGGGTGATATTGGCTTTGGCTTCGGGCGAAATATAGCCGTTATCAAGCGTCAGGGTTAGGATGTTTGAGGTCAGCGCAGCAAACCGGTAAAGCGCATAAGTGCTATCTTTACCGCCACTTAGCAGGACAATTGCATCATATTTGCCGCTCTTGCGGGCGGGCAGCGTTTTGACCAAGTTTTGCAGGGCTTCGGGGGTTTTGAAATAGGCGGCCGCGCGGTGCTTATAGGTCTCAAAACCTGCGCAGATATTGCAGATACCATTGGTGATTTTGGTGCCGGGCACGCTGTCGGTAATGCCGCATCGGGTGCAGCTATTTTGCGCTTGCTTTGGGTCGTAAAGTCGGCGCTGAAATGTGGTAACAAAGGCCGTGGTGATGGTTGGTATAGCCTTTAGCGCGGCCTCAATTTCGGCGGGTTCCATGCGTATGCCACCGATTTTCATCTGGGTATCGGCGCGGCCCAGATAGTGGATGTTCGCCTGCTCGTCACGCCGGGCAAGATCGCCGCTTTTGTAGAGCCGGACCTTGGTGATGGGGTGGGTGATGAACCGTTCAGCGGTAAGGTCGGCACGCTTAAAATAGCCATTTGCTAAGCGGCCTTCGATATAAATTTCGCCTATAATGCCGGTCGGCACCGGGTTTAGCCCAGAATCAAGAATATGTATGCGAATGTTATCCGCCGCCTTGCCAATTGGCACCGATGCGCCAATATCGGTGCCCGGTGTAAACCGATGGATCATACAGCCAACAACCGCTTCTGTTGGGCCATATTCGTTGATTATTTCGATGTCATTCCCAAATTTTCGGAGCGTATGGCGGCAAATTTCTGTGGTTAGGTTTTCGCCGCCCAAGACCAGCGTTTTGATGCGTTTTGGAGTGGCTTTCGTTTTCAATACCAACGCCAGATGCGCAGGCGTAAGTTTTATGACATCGACTAGATCGTCAGCGATCACATCCAAAATTGCCAGATCTGGACCGTGCGCCGCATCTGGATATACCACGATTTTGCCGCCTGTGATCAGCGGTACAAACAGCGATGTCAGCGTAAGATCGAAGCCGATAGAGGAATAGAGTGGGTAAGTTTTTGCGCCGGTCGGCCCAAAATTTTGCGCAGCCCACTGTACATATTCGGCAAGGTTTTGGTGATCTACGGCCACGCCTTTGGGGGTGCCAGAGGAACCAGATGTGAAGATCACATAGGCTGGATCTGTAGCCGCAGGGGGGGGCAGTGTGGGGACGTCAGTTTGCGGCGCGGAATCAAGTTTAAGGATAGGTAGATCGAGATCGGTAGCCAAATCTATGGTCTGTGCATCTAAACAAATGCAAGACGGTCCGAGCTTATTGGCAATGGTTTTGACCCTTTCGGGTGGCGTATCAGCGGCGAGGGGCACAAACGGTGCCCCGGCTTTGAGCGCGGCCAATATACATGTGACAAGTGCCTCAGAACGGGTGGCAAAAATCAAAACTGGCATTTTGGGCGTTATCGTTGCGGCCAGCCGGTCAGAGGCGGTGTCAAGCTGGGCATAGGTCAGACTGCCAGAGGGGCTGGTAATCGCCACCGCATCAGGTGTGGCCCGTACTTGCGCATTTATAGCGCTCAGAATGGTTTTATGTGATATTTCGGTATGCATGCCTTCTAGCGCAGCTGGCGCAGGCAATAGCGGAATATGGCTGATAATTTGCGTAGGGCCCTGTAACAGCGCGTCAAACAGACACAAGATATGCTCAGGAAAAGCAGCGGCCTTTTCACGGTCAAACACCGCCAAGTTTAAGTCGGCCTCAACGGTGAAACACCCGGTATTGCCAAAGTCATAAACATGTAGGCGCAGGTCATGCCCCGGATCATGTGCTCCCGGATGCAGCCATTCTATTTGGGTTTTGGCGCCGGCAAACAGACCATAATCAACCGGTATATAGTTGAGCACGGCATGGAAAAGATTGGCAGTTGCGGCCGAAGATGCGCCCGGTTTTGCATGGCGCAAATAGCCCATGACTTCGATAAGTATGCGGGCATAAAGGGTCTCGAATGTATCGGATTCATCGATCTCAACCGCCAACGGATACATCTCAATAAACAGCCCGACCGTTGCTTTGAGGTCCGGCGTGGCGCGGTTATGCGACGGCGCGCCGAGCGTGATTTGCCTGTCGCCGGTGACGCGATGAAGGAAGGCGGCATAGAGCGTTGCAAGCAGCGCAAAAGTTGAGAGATCGGCGCTAATAGAGCGAAATGGCGGCTGATGCGCCAGCGTTCTAAGCGCGGCACTCCGGGCGGCTCCAAAGGGAATGGAAACCCGGCGCGACGCGCTTTTTGCCTGATTACGTATGCCGATATACGGTGCTGAATTGGGCACATGATCCAGCGATTTTGCCTGCCAATAGTCTCGTGCGGGCTTGAGTTTGGCGCTGTTATGCAGGGCTGTTTCCCGGGCCGCATAATCTGCAAATTTAGGTGAAGTTTGCGCCGTAATGCCCTGATAATTATCAGATACTTCTTTGAATAAAAGTGCGCCTGACCAAGCGTCTGTTGTAATATGATGTTGGCAGAAGAACCAAACCCAGTGGTCCGAACCCAGTTTTAACAGGCAAGTATCATAGCTGCCGCATGCAAGGTCTATGGGCCGTGTCGCCCGTTTTGCAACCCATGCCGCCACTGCCGCTTCAACATCAGGTTCAGCGCTAAAATCGAGCATTGGTGGAAAGGCAGGTAAATCTGACCGCAGGCTTTGAATCAGGCCAGAGCCGGAGCCTGTAAACACGGTTTGCATGGCGTCATTGGCCTGCACCATATCCGTAAATGCGCGGGCAAACCGAGCAGGATCAAGCTGCAGATGCAGGTCAAAGCGCCATGCCATATTATAGAGCGGTGCCTCGCCAGCCAGCGCCTGCCCCATATGAATAAGCGATTGGCTTTGGGTCACTGGTATTGTCGCAGCTGCGCTCATGAACGCTGGCCCAAATAGGCGATAATTGCATTGATCGTGGCGAAGTTTTCTAAGATCACATCTTCGGGCGGGATATGGATACCCGCCTCGGTTTCAAGGTGGCTCACAAGTGTCATAACCCCCAAACTATCGACAAGACCGGACAGCAACATGTTCTCATCTGTCGCAACACTTTGCCCAGCCAATAGGTTGGTTTGAACGAAGGTCTGCAATTGGGTTGCGGTGATATTCATGAGACACTTTCAAGCAGTTTTCGGTCTATCTTACCGGTGGATGTGCGTAAAAATTCTGAAATTATTGTGATCTCTCCGGGGACGGCCTGTGGGGTCAGAACGGTGCGCAAATATTCATATAGCGCGGCGGTGTCGGTGATATGGCCATGGGTCACAGTGACAAAAGCCGTCAAAGATTGCGCCCCCGCATGGCAGATTACCGCGGCCTCAGACACAGCATCATGCGCCATCAGCGCTTGCTCAACTTCGCCGAGCTCGATGCGAAATCCGCGCAGTTTTATCTGCCTGTCGACGCGGCCAGAAAAGGTCAGATCGCCGTTTTGATCATAGGTGACCAGATCGCCGGTGCGGTAGTAGGACTGCGGCTTACCTTGTGCGTCGGGGCGCATGACAATGGCGCTTGCATCAAGATCAGGGCGGCGCCAATAGCCGCGCATCATCGCCGGTGAGTTGACCAAAAGTTGACCGTCTTCAATCAAGATCGTGCAATGCGCACAAGGCTTGCCAATGGGCACAGGCAGTATGGGATCATGCGGCTTTTTGGGCAGATTGTGTACGGTCACCACGTTTAGTTCGGCTGGCCCGAAGGTGTTTGAAAAACGCGCATCTGGCATTTGTTTTTGTAATAAGTTCAGATGTTTAGGTGACATCGGCTCACCGGCAAAGATGACCCAGCGCAAGGCTGACATATCCCGGATGTCAAGTGCTCCGCGCTCTTGCAACTGTATCAGCGCGAAGGGGACGGAGTACCAGATTGTGAGCCGTTCAGCCTCGATCAGCTGCGACAGGCTGGCGGGCAGTTTTGTTAGCATTTCAGGGATCATAACCACGCAGGCGCCGCGCGAAACACCGGCAAAGAACTCAAATTTTGACATGTCAAAATGCAGCGGGGAATGGTTGCCCATGCGATCACTTTGCCTAATATCGTAAAGCTCGGCCGCATAATCGGCATAGGCCCGCGCGCTGCGGTGGCTGTGCAATATGCCTTTGGGCGGGCCGGTCGAGCCGGAGGTGAAAAGGATATAGGCCGGGTCATTTGCCTGGCGTTTTGGCGACGTGTGGGCGGGGGCGAAAGCGGTCGTCTCATAAATGATCTCGGTCAGCCCCGGCACCAGCGCCTGAAGGTTCGGCATTTGCTTGGCCCGGCTGGATTGGGTGATAAGACATGTCACCCCACAATCGTTGAGGATCTGCGCGGTGCGGGCCATAGGGGCGGCGGGGTCAAGCGGCACATAGGCCGCGCCAGATTTGAGCACGCCGTAAACCGCGATCGGCAGATCAATAGACTTGGTGCTGTAAATACCAACCCTATCACCGGGGCCAATATTACGGCCATTTAGCCCCGCGGCCATCGCATTGGCCCGGCCGTCCAACATAGCATAACTCAGATCAGTATTACCGATCCGAAAGGCAGGGGCATCGGGGCTGCTTGCCGCCCAATGGTCTAAATATGCGTCAAGGAAAGGGCCCATTTTGCCGCCTATCCTCCGGCCGTGAACTGCTGCAACAGCCGCCAAAACACGCCTGAAGTGCGGTCAATCAACCACAGACAGGCCACCAAGATAATGCCGGCCGAGCCGAGTTTGAGCGCTAAGAATGGATAGGCAGACCAGCGGCGCAACAGGAACAGGAGTGGGAAAACAACCGCGACAATGGCGATTTGGCCGATTTCAACGCCGATATTAAACGCGGCGAGGCCAACTATTTTTGCCGCTGGATTGACCCCGAGTGGCTCAAGCACATTGGCAAAACCAAAGCCGTGGAACAGCCCGAACAGAAAGACGATGATCAGCACCCGGTGGTGGAAGATTGGAAACATATTTCCGAGGGCAACAACCGCAATAGAAAGCGCGATGATCGCTTCAACCAAGGTGACTGGCAAGGTAACGGCGCCCAATGCTGACAGGCTAAGCGTTAGCGTATGCGATATGGTGAACACCGAAACGATCTTGAGCACATTTATGAAAGCGGTGCGAAAGTTGTCAACCGGTTGCCAAACCTTCGCTTGGAGCACCAATACGGCGGGCAGAAGCAGTGTGATCAAAAACAGCACATGGTCGAAGCCGAGCCAGATATGCCAGATGCCGTGGACAACAAAGTCCTTCATTATCTGCCATGGCGACGGGCCAATAAGGCTCATCCTTTTGGTGCTCTCACCCGGCTCGAACACCACAGATATATAGCGCTCATTATTCTCAACCCCAGTGCGGCTGTTGTTTTCAATAATTCCGTAGCCCAGTTGCGCCGGGCTAACGCCTGTCAGTGGCGCATAGTTAACCTCAACAAAATCAGGTGTTGGTGACAGGCCGGGAACGGTGAAACCAATCTTGACAAATGTGCCAATAGGCACGGCGAGAAAGTCAAAACCGTCCGAAACTATCGGGTAGGTTACGCCCTCGGAGGTGATGGTGAAACGGTCGGCAAAGAAGGCATAGACCTCATCCGCGCGCAGGCTAAACTCATCAGGCGTGATTTCGCCGTCGCCATTCGTGTCAAGCGGGATCAGTTTGTCTATATCGGCCAAGGTGGCCTCAAACCGGCCGGATAGCGCCGTGTCGGTGACGGAGAAAAAGACGTAACTTTCGCCCAGCCTGTGGGCGGATACGGCCGATGAGAACAACACCGAAAGTAGAACTGCGTAAAGCAGCGCCCATCGTGTCTTTGAAAATCGGCACATAAATATTTTCCCTTGCCACGGCTCGGTAACTGGTCACAAAATTTGCTCTTTTGGCCAAACTTAAAAATCGTCTGGAGCATCAAATGAGCATGTCTGCCGCTGCCAAATTCAGCGGTCACGTTCGTTTTACTATGCTACTTATAGCCAGCGAGAAGTCGATAAAGATGCAAAAGTTTAGGAATTAATAAGGTGGAAGAGCCCGAAATTGGTCAAAACTGTGACGGCGCGGTTCAAAAACGGCTGGTGAAAGCCATTCAAAATCAGTCATTGCATAATACAGCCGCCAAACTTTTGGCCCACCCGCTTGGCGCTGCGGGCCTGTTGGCATGTGCCACAATTTCCGCGCATATGTTGCGCATACAATTTGACGTTGTAGACCGGTTGAGGAAGGCAGGGTTTAAGGCAGAGCCGGTACGGGGGCCAGCTGATGACAGCGCGTTGCAATACCACCAAATCGGCGTGTCGATACCGCGAGAAACCCTTGGCGAGACATTGGCTTTGGTCGCGGCAATGGGGTTTGAGGCATCAATAAAAATGACCCCGGCACGGGTAAAAGTATTTGCCAGCACTGCCACACAGATCACGCTCATTCGGTTTGATGCGGTGACGGCGCGCCTGGTGTTGCGCCTTGATGGTCCGGTGCGCGCAAGGCTGCCTGCCCGTTTTCGTCCCGGTTTGGTCGACCTCAATGTGTTCGATTTGCCTGCCGCTTTGGCACCGCTTTACGGGCTGGTCAAGCCATTCAGAGTTGGGTGGGAAAAGCTGAGCGGTCGGCGCAGCCCAAACCATGAGATTGACTTTCTCGGCACGCCAGACGGGCTGATTGCACCTATATTAAAGGCGGTTGAGCTGGGCCCCGCAGATGTTCTGATAGACCTTGGTTGTGGGGATGGGCGGGTTGTAATCTGTGCCGCCGAAGCCTTTGGCTGCCGGGCAATTGGCGTTGAGCATAATGCCGACCTTGCCGCCCGCGCGCAAAAGGCGGCGGCGGCGTCACCCCGTGCGGCCCAGATCAAAATCATTCACGGTGATGCGCAAACAGCCGATATTTCAGAGGCGACGATTGTATTCATGTTCTTGCCGCGCAATCTGCTGAGCCTGCATTTGCCCAAGGCCCGCGCCCGGCTGCGCCCCGCTGCGCGGCTGGTTGCGCATGAGCAGGCCGCCCTGCCCGGTCTGCCGCGACCAAAGGAGACAATCCCAGTCATGCAACCCGAGGGGATTACGGTTATTCGGATTTGGGACGGCGTCTGAAAATACCAAGCGCGCTGACATTAATGCCGGTTTTGCGGTAGATAGCTACCCACATGAAACTGCTGGCCAGAAAGGTTGAAATCACCGTCGCGACAGCCGCGCCATTCATGCCAAAACGGGGGATGACAATGGCGTTTAGCACCACATTTGTCAGGGCGGCGATGAACCAAGCCATTGCGCCAAATCGCTCAAGCCCGGTCATTGAAATGAAGATACCGGTCATGCCCAAACTGGCCGTCAACGCCAAACCGCCTGAAATTATCACCAATGGTACGGCGCTGTCGGCGTAGGCTTGGCCGTAAAGCAAGACCAAAATTTCAGTGCCAAAAACGGCGAAGAGCAGCACCATTGGCAGGGTGAAGAGCAGCGATAGCACAGCACCTTTGGCGGCCAGCCGTGACAGCTCTTCGTCATTGCCAGTGGCCTTTAGCTTGGCAAATTGCGGTGCCAAAACCATGTTAAGCACAGTCAGGCCAAAAGTGGTCAGCGCCGCGCCCGAAACCGCAACTTTGTAGAAGCCAATTTCAGCTGGGGCACGCCAAATGCCCAGCATGATCAAATCGGTTTGTTGGCTGACAATTTGCAGGCCAGAAATGGTCGCCAGCGGCAGGATCGCTTTTCGCCAGGCGGCGGTTTGGTATTGTGGTTTGGCTGTGGCCATTTGGCCGGGTTGGGCGCGCAACAACAGCCAATAGCCGAGCAGAAATGCGACCGATGCCGCGGCCAAATGCAGCCCCATTGCCCGTGCCGGTGTCAACAGCCCGCCAAGGCCCCAAACCAGCGCGGCGGCAAGCAAGGCCAGCACTGCCGGGCGCAGTACATCATCGGGGAATTGGCCGCGTACAATCTGTCTTAGGCCCTTTAGCGCCGCCCCCCGCGCCCGGCCCAAAGCTGTGATTGGTATGAGCAAAAGACCGAAAACGACTGTCAGTTTTGTGCCCGGCAGCAGCCTATCGCCTATATTCCACAGGATCAAAAACCCTAACGTGAGCATGAGTGCCGATGTCACGAAAATCAGCCGCGCCGACCAGTCGAGTATGCCGCGCATGCGGGCATAATCTTGGGTTGCCTGTGCGGCGGCGGTTTCGCGCAATATCAGTGTTGGCAGGCCCATACTGACAGGAAGAGCAAAAATAGCGAGGACCGCCAATATGTTGGCATAAATACCAAAGCCGGTCGGGCCGAGCGCCCGCGCAAGTATGGTTGACGCGGCCAGCGAAGCGATGATCGCGCCGGCCCGCACGGCAGCAGCACCCAGTCCGGCCCGTGCAAAACTGCGCGGGCCGGAATTTACGCCAAATAGTTTGCTAAAAAACTGCGCGGGCTGCATCGTTTTATTTGATGCGGATAGAATTGGATTGGCAAGGGCCGCGGCGGTGGCTGTGCCAGATTATTTGGCTTTGCCGCCAATTTCGCCGATCTTCACCGCCCGCCCTTCTTTAACAGATAGAAGAACGGCTTCGGCAATGATCAGCGCCTTTAGCCCATCCGCGCCGCTCGGTGACGCAGAAGTCTTGTCGCTCAAATGTGCAACAAAGGCCGATATTTCAGCCGCGTAGGCGGCCAAATAGCGGGTCATGAAGAAGTCAAACAAGGGTGGCTTAGTGTAGCCGTCTGCCGTCGCAATCTCGATGCCAAATTCGCGCTGGTTTTCAGCAGAAACCAGCCCCTTTGAGCCATGAACTTCAATGCGTTGGTCATAACCGTAGCTGGCACGGCGCGAATTGCTGATTGCACATTGCTTACCGCTGGCGGTGGTCAAAATCACGTTTGCACTGTCATAATCGCCGAGTTTGCCAATCGCTGGATCAACCAGCACCGAGGCACTGGCGATCACGGTTTCTATCTCTTCGCCGAGCAAGAAACGCGCCATATCAAAGTCATGAATGCTCATATCTTTGAAGATGCCGCCGGAGCTTTCGATATAGCTTGGCGGCGGTGCGCCGGGGTCACGCGAAATGATGTTGATCATTTCAATTTCGCCAATCTTGCCTTGGTCGATCGCGGCTTTCATCGCCAGAAAATGTGGATCAAACCGGCGGTTGAATCCGATCATCAGCGTGGCGTTTTCGGTGGCCACCACATCGAGGCAGCTCTTAACCCTTGCCACTGACAGATCGATCGGTTTTTCGCAAAATATAGCCTTACCACTGCGGGCGAACTTTTCGATAAGGTCAGCATGGGTATTGGTCGGTGTGCAAATCAGAACCGCGTCAATGTCGCGCGCGGCGGCTATATCATCAATGCTGCGCCGAGCGCCGCCATAGCTGGCAATCAGTTTATTGGCCGCATCGGGAAAAGCATCGGCCACCGCCACAAGGCTGGCATCGGGGTTGCCAGCTACGGCTTTCGCATGAACATGGCCAATGCGGCCAGCGCCTAAAAGTGCAAAACGTAAAGTCATGAAGGTGGGCCTTTATAAGGTGACACGGCTGCCGGTTTGGGCAGATTGGGCGATAGCGTGGATGACATGTTCAAAGGCTGCGGCATCGGTGAAGTTGGGATAAGCAGCGGGGCCACCGGCGACGGCGCGCAAAAGGGCTGCGGCTTCGACAATTTTAAGATCGTTAAAGCCGAGCTGATGGCCGGGGGCCGGGCAAAACTTGCCGTAGGGCGGATGCTCTGGACCGGTCAAAATGGTGGTGAACCCTTGCTGAGCCGTTGGGCCAATGTTGCGGTAGAGCTGTAGCTCGTTCATCCGCTCCTGATCAAAGCAGAGCATGCCTGTGGTGCCATGCACCTCCCAGGCCAGCCGGTTTTTGCGGCCCCAAGCGCTGCGCGACGTCGCGATTGTTCCCTGCGCACCATTGGTAAACCGCAGCAAAGCACTGGCCGTGTCTTCGTTTTCAACGACGGCGCGGCCAGTGCCGTGGGGGCGGGTTTTGTGAATGATTTGCGTGTCGGCGATCAGGCTCATAACCGGGCCAACCAGTCCGTAAGCCATTGATACAAGGTGGCAACCCAAATCGCCTAAAGCGCCAAGCCCAGCATCTGAAATCTTAGCTCGCCAAGACCATTCGAGGTCAGGATCGGCCTGATAATCTTCATCGACCCAGCCACGAAAATGCACAACATCGCCAATAGCGCCGTCCCAGATCAGACTTTGCGCATGGGTGAAGGCGGGGTTCTTGATGTAGTTATAGCCGACCATAGTTTGCACGCCGGCGGCCGCGGCGGCGCTGGCCATTTGGCGCGCGCTGTCCAAGGTGAGAGCAAGTGGCTTTTCGCAATAAACATGTTTCCCGGCGGCAATCGCCGCCATTGCCATCTCAAAATGCAGGTGATTTGGCGTGGTGATTGAGACGATATCGACCGACGGATCTGTGACCAAAGCCTGCCAGTCATCAGTCGCGCGGGCAAAGCCAAATTGCGTGGCCATATCTTGGGCCTTGTCCAGCGGTGTGTCGCATAAGAGTGCGAGTTTTGGCGCAGTTACATCGCCCATAACCGCCTTTACTGCCCCGAAGGCTAGCGCATGGGCTTTGCCCATAAACCCGGTCCCTATCAGCCCTATACCGATGCTTTTCATCGCAGTAGACTCCCGCTATATCCTGAAATAGAATATATATTCTATATTGTGGAATGGGTTTGATCGCGTGTTCTGTCAAGCAAAAAGGAAGCCAAATGCCAATATCGGCCGCCCCGAGCAGTCTTGCTGAGTTTAACGCTAAACTACTTGAAATATCAGACAGCCTGCCCAAGAGACTGAGGCAATGCGCTGATTATGTTGGCAAAAACACTGATATTATCGCGGTCTCAACGGTGGCTGAACTGTCAAAAGCCGCTGGCGTGCAGCCCTCGGCCTTTATGCGGTTTTGCACGCTCATGGGTTTTTCCGGCTATTCTGAAATGCAGCGCATGTTTCGCGAGACCCATGTGCAGCGTTGGCCAGACTATGCGACCCGGCTTGAAAACCTGCGCGCCAGCGGCGAAGAATCGCCCTCGGCCTTGCTGGCTGAGTTTGCTGAGGCCGGGCGCACATCACTTGAGAACCTGGTTGGCACGGTTGATGCGCAGACACTTGAGCGTGCGGTCGCGGCGCTGGCCAAGGCACCAATGATCCATATAATTGGGCTGAGCCGCGCCTTTCCAGTGGCGACATATCTCGCATATGCCTTTGAAAAGATGAATGTTCCGGCGATACTGCACGGCAAATTTGGAAATCTGCAGCATCGCCACGCGATCTTGTCCGATGACG
The DNA here is from genome assembly GCA_016764835.1 of Paracoccaceae bacterium. The sequence continues at coordinate 17,606 of JAESRD010000298.1, forward strand.
TATTGATCGTGATCACTTTTGCCCCCTACTCGCAAGAAACGCTCGATCTTGCCAGTTATGCGCAGGGGCGGAGCAACCAAATTATTGCCATTACTGACGCGCAAAACAGCCAACTTCATGGCTACGATGCGATGATGCTCAATGTCTCTGAGGAAGATGTTGGTGCGTTTCGAGCGCTTGCCGCCCCGCTTTCTTTGGCGATTACGCTGGCTGTTGCTGTCGGTACACGGCACAAGAACGGCCGAAATAGAAAATAATTGTTGCAAAACGGTGAAATTGGAATAAAAATTCCATCACTGGAGGGCTGGACCTGATTCCAGAGCGTGCCTGAGCTGTGCGCCGGAAACCCAGCAAGAAAACTTGGGAGAACCTAAATGAAAAAGACTTTGACCGCAGCTTTGACAGCTGCTGCACTTACCGCATCAATGGGCACCGCCGCCTATGCCGAGGGCGAGCGTTTTGTGCTTATCAGCCACGCCCCTGACAGCGACAGCTGGTGGAACACGATCAAAAACGCCATCGAAGTTGCCGCTGAACAGATGGATGTAACGGTTGAATACCGCAATCCGCCAACAGGCGATCTGGCCGACATGGCCCGCATTGTTGAGCAGGCCGTGGCCAGCCACCCAGATGGTATCATCCTGACAATCGCCGATTTTGATGTGCTGCAAGGCCCGGTTGCCGATGCTGTTGATCAGGGCATTCCTGTCATCACCATCAACTCGGGCACGCAAGAGCAGTCTGAAATGCTCGGCGCTCTGCTACATGTTGGTCAGCCAGAATATGATGCGGGCTTCGGTGCAGGCCAGCGCGCCGCCGCCGAGGGCATTACATCCTTCCTCTGCGTGAACCACTACATCACCAACCCAGCCTCAGTTGAGCGCTGCTCTGGTTTTGCTGACGCGATCGGCGCAGACGTAAATGCCAGCATGATCGACTCTGGCCAAGACCCGGCTGAGATCATGAACAAGGTCACCGCCTATCTCGCCGCCAACCCTGATACCGGCGCCGTGCTGACACTTGGCCCAACTTCTGCCCACCCAACATTGGCTGCCCTCGAATCTCAGAGCCTGTCAGGCGAGATATTCTTTGGCACTTTCGATCTGTCGGGTGAAATTGCTGACGCGATCAAAGCCGATGTCATCAGCTTTGCAATCGACCAACAGCCCTACCTGCAAGGCTACATGCCAGTTGTCATCCTGACAAACCTGGTGCGCTACGGTGTACTGCCTTCCGGCCACATGAATTCTGGCCCCGGTTTCATCACCAAAGAAAGCATCTCCTTCGTCGAAGAATATGCTGGCGTTTACCGCTAAATCTACCAAGGGCGGTGCAATTGCACCGCCCATTTTTTATCTAAGCCCCATTTTATCTAAGGTGCCGATATGACTGACGAGCGCGTAAAACAGATTTCCAAATTTCGACAGGCAATGATCCGGCCAGAGCTGGGCGCAATCGCCGGCGCGGTTCTTGTCTTCGTCTTCTTCTTTATGATCGCCGGTGATAGCGGCATGTTCGCGCCCAGCGGCATTCAAAACTGGACAGTCGTATCTGCTCAATTCGCGATTATCGCCGTCGGAGCCTGCCTGCTCATGATCACTGGCGAGTTCGACCTTTCAATCGGCTCAATGATCGGCTTTGCCGGGATCATCATTGCCATCCTGTCAGTGCAATGGGGCTGGCCGGTTTGGCTGGCCATCATCACCACATTCATTATTTGCATTGCCCTCGGCGCGCTCAATGGCTTCTTGGTTATCAAAACCGGCCTGCCGAGTTTCATCGTCACCCTCGCTTTTCTCTATATATTACGTGGCCTTACCATCTGGCTGGCGATCATCACCACGCATAAAACCATCATCGGCGGCGTCAAACAGGTGGCCGAGGGCGACTGGCTCGCCCCGGTCTTTGGCGGCACCATCCTCACCGGGCTGTTCCAGTGGTTCGCCGATATGGGGCTGATCGACACCTATTCGCGCGGTAACCGCATCGGCCAACCCGTGGTCGAGGGCGTGCCAATGTTGGTGGTCTGGGCGCTGGGGCTGATCATCTTTGGCCAATGGTTGCTGACCAAAACAAGGTTTGGCAATTGGATCTTTGCCGCAGGCGGCGACCCGCAAGCCGCCCGCTATGTTGGTGTGCCGGTCAACCGGGTTAAAATGCTAATGTTCATGTTCACCGCCTTTTGCGCCTGCGTCTTCGCGACGGCTCAAGTTATCGAATTTGGCTCAGCTGCGGCTGATCGCGGCTTGCTCAAAGAGTTTGAGGCGATCATCTGCGTGGTCATTGGCGGCGCGCTGCTGACCGGCGGTTACGGCTCGGTCGTCGGTGCCGCCCTCGGCGCGCTGATCTTCGGCGTGGTGCAACAGGGCCTGTTCTTCTCGGGCGCAGAAAGCTCGCTATTTCGGGTCTTTCTCGGCACGATCCTGATCCTTGCCGTGATCCTAAACACCTATATTCGCCGCATGATTACGGGAGAGCGCTAATGACCACGCCATTGATTGAAATGAAGAATATCGAGAAACATTTTGGCCCGGTTATTGCCCTTGGCGGCGTGTCGTTTGATGTCCGCCCCGGCGAATGTCACTGTTTGCTGGGCGATAATGGCGCTGGTAAATCGACCTTTATCAAGACCATGTCGGGAGTGCACAAACCGTCAAAAGGCAAGATCCTGTTTGAGGGCAAAGAGATGAACTTCAACAGCCCGCGCGACTCGATGAACGCCGGTATTGCCACGGTTTATCAAGACCTTGCCATGATCCCGTTGATGTCTGTCACCCGTAACTTTTGGATGGGCAATGAGCCGCTCAAAAAGTTTGGCCCGATCAGCATTATGGACTTCAAAAAGGCCAATGAGGTGACCATGGCCGAGATGAAAGAGATGGGGATCAATCTGCGCGAGCCTGGCCAAGCCGTCGGCACATTGTCAGGCGGTGAGCGTCAGACCGTGGCCATTGCCCGCGCGGTTTATTTCGGTGCAAAACTGCTTATCCTCGACGAGCCGACCTCGGCCCTTGGCGTCCGCCAGACTGCCAATGTCTTGGCCAATATAGACAAAGTGCGCAAACAGGGCATCGCCGTGGTTTTCATCACCCATAATGTGCGCCATGCCATGGCCGTGGGCGACCGTTTCACGGTGCTCAACCGTGGCAAAACCCTCGGCACAGCAGTTAAGGGCGAGATCACCCCAGAAGAGTTGCAAGATCTGATGGCCGGTGGTCAATCGATTGCGAAACTCGAAGGCTCGCTGGGAGGCACGGTGTGAAACTAGACGTTATCACGATTGGCCGCTCATCTGTTGATCTTTACGGTGCGCAAGTGGGCGGCCGCCTCGAAGACATGGGCAGCTTTGAAAAATATATCGGCGGCTCGCCGACCAATATGGCCGCAGGCACGGCGCGGCTTGGGCTAAAATCGGCGCTCATCTCGCGGGTTGGTGACGAGCATATGGGCCGGTTCATTCGCGAACAGCTACAACGTGAGGGCGTCAATACGGACGGGTTGATCACCGATACCGAGCGCCTCACCGCGCTGGTGATCCTTGGCATCCGCGACCAAGAGCAGTTTCCGCTGATTTTCTACCGCGAAAACTGCGCTGATATGGCGCTTTGTGAAGAAGATATCGACCCTGCTTTCATCAGGTCAGCCCGCGCCGTGGTCGCTACGGGCACCCATCTGAGCCACCCAAAGACCGAAAGTGCTGTGCTCAAAGCGCTGAACATTGCCCGCGCCAACAACCAGCTGACTGCGCTTGATATCGACTACCGCCCCAACCTGTGGGGGCTGGCCGGGCATGGCGACGGCGAGAGCCGTTTCATTAGCTCCGCAGCAGTAACGGCCAAGCTGCAATCGAGCTTGCATTTGTTCGACGTGATCGTCGGCACCGAAGAAGAGTTTCACATCGCTGGCGGTACCACAGACACGATCGCGGCTTTGCGCGCCGTGCGGGCCGTTTCAGCCGCTACACTCGTGTGCAAACGCGGGCCAATGGGGGCGGCGGCCTTTACCGGCGACATTCCCGGCACACTAGACGAGGGCCAAAGTGGCCCCGGTTTTCCTATCGAGGTGTTTAACGTGCTCGGCGCTGGCGACGGCTTTATGTCTGGGCTCATCAAAGGCTGGCTGGACGGTGAAGACTGGCCCAAAACCCTGACTTATGCCAATGCGTGCGGCGCATTTGCCGTCAGCCGCCACGGCTGCGCCCCGGCCTATCCCAGCTGGGAAGAGCTGCAATTCTTCCTCGCCCGCGGCGTGATCACGCCGGCTTTGCGCAAGGATGCCGAACTGGAACAGCTGCATTGGTCAACCAACCGCAGCGGCAGCTGGCCCGACATGCGCGTTTTTGCCTTTGACCACCGAATGCAGTTTGAAGAAGTGCCCGGTGCGACGCCACAAAAGATTGGGGCCTTCAAACAGCTCTGCGTACAGGTCACCAAACAAGTGGCCAAAGGCCGCGCCGGATATGGGCTACTATGCGACGGACGCCTCGGCCGCGACGGGCTATTTCAGGCGGTGGACCAAGGGCTGTGGATCGGCCGCCCGGTTGAGCTGCCCGGCTCGCGCCCGCTTGAGTTTGAAGATGAGATAGGCATTGATTGCGGCGGTTTGTCTGAATGGCCGCTGTCACATGTGGTCAAAGTGCTCTGCTTTTATCACCCAGATGACAGCGCCGAGATGCGCGCCGATCAAGAGACAAGCATCTTGCGTTTGTTCCAAGCCAGCCGCCGCAATCGGCTTGAATTCTTGCTTGAAGTGATCCCGTCCAAGGTGGCAAAAGTGAATGACGCCACCACGGTGCAGATCATACAGCGGTTTTATGACATCGGCGTTTACCCCGATTGGTGGAAGCTGGAGCCAATGCTCAGCGCCGATGCGTGGCAGCAAACCTGCGATGCGATCACCCGCAATGACCCGCATACGCGCGGCATTGTTGTGCTGGGTCTGGGCGAGAGCCAAGAGGCGCTGGCGCAGAGTTTCGCCGTTGCCGCGCAGTATCCACTGGTCAAAGGGTTCGCTGTTGGCCGCACCATCTTTGCCGCCGCCGCCAGCGCTTGGATGCTTGGTAAAATAACTGACGATGAGGCTGTCGAGACCATGGCAAAAACTTACACAGAACTATGTAACACATGGGATTCCGCGCGCGGGATAACCAATGAGGGGGCGTCATGAAAACCGTCAGACTGACCGCTGCACAAGCGATGATGCGCTATATTTGCGCCCAGTATAACAGCGACGGCGCGCCATTTATTGCTGGCTGTTGGGCTATTTTTGGTCACGGCAATGTTGCGGCCATTGGCGAGGCTTTGCACGGCGTGCGTGATAGCTTGCAAACCTATCGTGGTCAAAACGAGCAAACGATGTGCCACACCGCTCTTGCCTATGCTAAACAATCTGGCCGCAAACGGGCCATGGCCGTGACCTCATCCATCGGGCCGGGCGCGACCAATATGGTCACCGCCGCCGCCCTTGCCCATGTCAACCGTCTGCCTGTATTGCTGATCCCCGGTGATGTTTTTGCTGGCCGTGCGCCCGACCCGGTTTTGCAACAAATCGAAGATTTTGACGATGGCACAATCAGCGCCAATGATTGTTTTCGCCCGGTATCGCGGTATTTTGACCGGATCACCCGGCCAGAGCAGCTGCTAACCGCCCTGCCCCGCGCCTTTGCCACTATGACCGACCCAGAGAAATGCGGGCCAGTTACGCTGGCTTTTTGCCAAGATGTGCAAGCCGAAGCCTATGATTATCCGGAGGCTTTCTTTGCCCCCAAAACATGGAATACGCGCCGTATTCACCCCGACCCGGAGGAGTTTGACACCGTCTTGGCCGCCATCCGTGCCGCCAAAGCCCCGGTGATCATCGCCGGTGGTGGCGTGCATTACTCAGATGCCACGGCGGCATTGCAGGCCTTTGCCGAGGCGCATAATATAGCCGTGGTGGAAAGCCAAGCGGGCAAGTCCGCATTGCCATGGGACCACCCGCTAAACCTCGGCCCTGTTGGCGTAACCGGTGCTACACCGGCAAATGATGCCTGCGAAAAGGCCGATCTTGTGCTCGGTGTAGGCACCCGATTTCAGGACTTTACCACCGGCAGTTGGGGGCTGTTTAAGAACCCAGATCGTCAGTTGATCAGCATTAATGTGGCCGCTTACGACGCGGTGAAACGCGGTGCGATCCCGCTGGTTGCTGACGCCCGCGTGGCGCTAAATATGCTAAGCAAAGCACTCGGAGGCCACAAGGCCACCGCCCCAGACCTGGCGCAAAAGACCGCGTGGTTTAGCGCCGTTGATGCCCTGACCGCAGCTCCGACCAACAACAACCAGCTGCCAACTGACCAACAGGTTATTGGCGCCGTTCAGCGCGCCAGCACCGCAGATACGGTGGTAATGAGTGCGGCGGGCACCATGCCCGGTGAGCTGCATAAGCTGTGGAAATCGCCCCGCCCCGGTGGATACCACATGGAATACGGCTATTCCTGCATGGGCTACGAGATTGCCGGTGCGATTGGCATCAAAATGGCCCAGCCCACGCGTGACGTGATCTGCATGCTTGGCGATGGCAGCTATATGATGGCCAATTCCGAGCTGGCAACGGCGGCGATGATGGGGATCAAGATCACCATCGTGCTGACAGACAATCGCGGTTACGGCTGTATCAACAGGTTACAAATGGGCACGGGCGGGGCCGAGTTTAACAACCTGTTGGAGCATAGCCATGGCGGTGAAAACAGCCAGATTGATTTTGTCGCACATGCGGCCAGTATGGGCGCGACGGCGACTAAGGCCGCCAATATTTTTGAGCTAGAACAAGCGCTTGAGCAAGCCAAAACAACAAGCGGCCCCAGCGTTATTGTGGTCGATACCGATCCCTATCCAAGCACGCCGGATGGCGGCCATTGGTGGGATGTCGCTGTGCCAGAGGTTAGCCCACGCCCCCAAGTGAACACGGCCCATGCCGCTTATCTGACCCATAAGAAAGGCCAGACATGATCCTTTATGGCACCAACCCAATCGCTTGGTCGAACGACGATGACCAGAGCCTGGGCGCGCATATAAGCTTGGAGCAATGTCTCGATGAAACTGCGAGCATCGGCTTTGACGGCATCGAAAAGGGCCACAAATTGCCGACCACCGCCGCAGGCGTTGAAGCAGAGCTTGGCCGTCGCGGGCTAAAGTTCATTTCCGGCTGGCATTCGCTTAATCTGCTGACCAACACAGTGGCCGATGAGAAAGTGGCCATGCAGCCATTTCTCGATTTCCTAAAATCGGTCGGGGCAAAGGTGATCATCACCTGCGAGACTTCAAATGCCATCCACGGGGCTGATGACATGCCTGTCAACAATAAGCCAAACTTGGGCGCCGACGCGTGGAAAACCTTCGGTGCAAATGTCGAAGAACTCGCTCAGTTCGCTGCCGATCAGGGCATTACGCTGGTCTACCATCACCATATGGGCACGGTGGTTGAGACCCCGGCCGAGATAGACCAGTTCATGGCCAATACCGGCCCGGCGACCAAGCTGCTTTTCGACACAGGCCACTGCTACTTTGGCGGCGGCGAGCCGGCCGAAGTTATCGCTCGGCATATGTCCCGCGTCGGCCATATCCACGCCAAGAATGTGCGCCCAGACATAATGGAACAAGTCCGGGCGGGCGGGCTTTCTTTTCTTGAAGGGGTGCGGCGCGGCGTGTTCACAGTGCCGGGTGACAGCGAGGGCGCTGTAGATTTTGCGCCGGTGCTCAAAGTGGCTGCCCAACACGGCTATGCGGGCTGGCTGGTGATAGAGGCCGAACAGGACCCCGCCCAACGTGATCCGCTGACATATCAAACCATGGGCCTTAAAGCGCTGCGGATAATGGCCCGCGCCGCTGGTCTCGACCAAAGTTAATACGGGAAATTCTCAATGAGCAAACTACTGATAAAGCCAACCGGCGCGGCTGGCAAAGTTCACGATATTACGGCCAAAAGTGCGGGCTGGGACTATGTTGGCTTTGGGCTATACCGGCTGTCCGCAGGTGACACAGTTGCAGAGGCCACCGGCGACACAGAGGTCATCTTGGTGCTTGTCGAGGGCAAGGCCAATATCACCGCCAGCGGCATAGATTTTGGTGAATTGGGCGACCGAATGAACGTGTTTGAGCGCACGCCGCCGCATTGCGCCTATGTGCCAAACGGCGCAGACTGGAGCGCCACCGCGACCACAGATTGTACCTTGGCCGTCTGCACCGCCCCGGGCAAAGGCGGCCACATCGCGCAGGTCATTGACCCAAAAAGCATCACGCTAGAAACCCGTGGTCAAGGTGCAAATACCCGCTATATCAATGCCATAGCCATGGAAGAACGCGACGTTGCCGACAGCCTTTTGGTGACAGAAGTGTTTACCCCTAGTGGCAACTGGTCATCCTATCCGCCACACCGGCATGATGAGGATAACTTTCCGCACATGACCTATCTTGAGGAAAGCTACTACCACCGGCTCAACCCCAAACAGGGCTATATTCACCAACGGGTGTTTACCGATGATGGCAGCCTCGACGAGACTATGTCAGCCTCAAACCACGACGTTGTTTTGGTGCCAAAAGGCCACCACCCTTGCGGAGTGCCTTATGGTTACGACGCCTATTACCTCAATGTTATGGCCGGGCCTTTGCGCAAATGGCGGTTTGAGAACCACCCCGAACATGACTGGATATACCAGCGCGACAGCGGCCAATAAAGCCGGTTATGCCAGCCGTTCCTTGCGGCTCAGCGCTGGCATAAATCCTCCCATCAGCATCTCGATACAAGCGGGATAACATTGGACATACCAACCAATTTTTCGCGCCCTTCCAGATCATGAAAGGCTTGGCTGAGCGTGCCGTCAGCCTGAGACGCCTCGGCAAGGGCCAGGATTTCTGGCATCATCGGCACCAGAAATACAAAGGCATTGACCGTCAAAAACGCGGTGCAGGCCAGCTTAACCCGCATCCACCAGGCCCGCTCGGCGTAGACAAACCACAAGATCAGATCGGTGATTATCTTGAGGCCAAGACCAGGCAGGATCAGAATATAAGCGCTCTGCAATTTGTAGGTGTAGACCGTGACAATCGTCTCAGGGCTACCATGGGCAAACAGAGCGCCAATCACGATATGTGAGAGGATGCCTCCGACATACATGATCGTGCCGATATCATGGATGAACTTGGTGAGATTGCGCATATGCCTATCTAAACTCAAAAGCTTCGGTATGGATTTTGGTCTTATCCACACCCTCTTTGGCCAGATCAGCGGCCAGCCCATCAATCATCGGCTTGGGCCCGCACATAAAATAGTCGTAACTATTCAAAGGGTCAGGGAGTTTTTGCTTCATCATATCGACACGGGCAAAATTACCTTCTTCTGAAAACAGCGGCACGATCGTCACATTCCCCAGCTCGGCCGCGCGCTGCTGCAACTCCTCCAAAAAGATCGCTTCACCGGCTTCACGGGCCGCATAAACAAGGTGGATTTCGCGCGGATCACCCGGCTCCATCGCCCGTATTTTGGACAGAAACGGGGTGAGCCCAATGCCACCGGCCAGCCAGATTTGCTTTTTGCCAGCGCCCATCGTGTCAAAGCGCCCATATGGCCCGCGCACCAAAACTTCGCCACCAACTTGCAGCTCCTCGCGGACTTTACGGGTCCAATCGCCCAGCACTTTGATGGTGAAACGCAAGCGGTCTTCGCCGGGCGCGCTCGATATGGTAAAGGGATGTGGCTCATCCCAATCCTTGCCCTGAATTTCGACAAAAGCGAATTGACCGGGGGTGAATTCGAGCATTTTGCCGGTCGGCTTGAGCACGATCTCAGTCGCCCGTTCAAGTGGGTTAACGGCCTCAATAGTGAAGGATAGAGCCGTGCGCTTGTTCATGCCAAAAACGGAATAAAACAGGGCAACAAGGCCAATGAGTGCGGCGGCCATAAGCAAGAACCCAGAGGCGCTGAACTTTTCAAAAAACAGCGTTGGCGCAGACATAAAATGGCCAATGATCAGAAAATAGACCAGCCCCATGACTTTATGCGTTGGCCGCCAGCGCGAATAAGCGATTTTGCGGTTGAGCGCCACGAACAAACCAATGACCAGAAAGATAAGACCGAGCATACCAAACGGGCCGGAAGGCACCATTGTGTGCAGCAGCGGATCTGTGCCCTCTGGCAGCGCTTTTGGCACACCAAAGAAGTGGGTCAGCGCAAAAATTGCGGTAAAAACCCCGGCGGTGCGGTGGACTTGGTACATCCGGTCCAGCCCACCAAACAGGGTCTCAAAAATCTCAAGCCGTGTCGACAAAATGACCGAGGTGGTCATCAGCAAGAACGCGATCCCGCCGAGCATTGTCGTCGCCGTTATGCGAAAACTGTGCTGCTCTGGCGGCAAGGCCAGATGCAGCACAATGAAAAGTCCAATGACCCCGAGAATGGCATAAAGCCCTTGTTTACGTAACATAGCTGACCCTTTCCGAAGGTTGGCTTATTCGACTGGAGCTGGGTTGATCGCGGCGCGCAGAGCGACCATAACCGAGAACCCGGTGGTGAATTCGTCTTCGGTGAGCGTCGCATCATGGTTACTGTCGGCGCGCAAAAAGTCAGCGTTTAGTGACTGGCGGTGCTCTGTCTTGGTGATGAAATGGTCGCCGTCACGGTCCCAAAAGGCGAAAACAACGCGCAAAGCCGTCTCATATGCGGCGGCGCGCCCGGCCTCTTCGGCCAAGGGCAACATGCCGTAATCCCAACTTAGGAATTCGGCCAGTGACAGCCTGTCATCCTGATCGCCATCCATTGAGTAGAAAACATCAGAGCCAAAGGTTGAAAAACCTCCTTTGTCAATAAATCCGCGCTCGGCGCCCTCTATTGACTGAAATGCCAGCAGGGCCAAACGGCGGCCTTCTGTATCTTGCGCGAGTGTTAGCGATGGCAATGCCAGCGCGGCGATAACGGCGAATTTTGAGAGGGAAAAGTTCATTCTTGGCTCCTCAGCATGGCTAGATTTGAATCGAAATGCTTGACTTGCTACTGCAATACTTGCATTTGTAAGCTATGTAAATAATAGATTGCACCCGCAATGCTTGCATATGCAGGGTTTATAAGTCAAAGGCGGATTCTTGTGAGAAAGGTTTCAAAAACGCGGCCATCGCGCGAAACGAGTTTTGGATTTCTGATCCAAACTTTGGCCCGTATGCTTGATGCCAAAATGAAGGCGGAGCTAAAAAAGATTGGGGTTAGTGTTAAGCTGTTTACCGCGTTGATGGTGCTGTCTGAGGAAGATGGGATCAATCAGCGCAAAGTCGGCGAGCGGCTCAATTTTCCTGAATATTTCACCAGCCGCAATATCGACGCGCTGGTCGAGGCAGGGTTTGCCGAACGTCAGCCTGACCCAGAGAGCCGACGTACCTATTTGATATATCTAACAATTTTTGGTAAAGCGAAGGCCGCTCAGCTGCCGCCCATTGTCAAACGCGTAAGCAATGAGATCTTAACTAACCTCTCTGATTTAGAGCGCCAACAGATCATCACCATCTTGCAAAAAGTAACATCGCCCAATTTAGCGGCAGAGGAATAGCCAGTGCAAAGCATCAAATTAACCGTATTGATCGCCGCCCTGCTTGGTGCTGGCGCGTTGTTCGGGTTCTACTTTACCATGTCAGTGTCGATCATGCCGGGCCTCGATCTGACCGAGCCCTATGCGGCCATTACTGCCAACCAAGATATAGGTCGCGCCAACAAGCAATCGCTGTTTTTTGTTGCGCTCATGGGCACGCCTGTCGCCATAATCGCCGGTGTTGCGCTTTATTGGCGCGCCAAATCGACCCGCAATTGGCTGTTGCTTGGCCTGCTTGGCTGGGTCGGCATGCTCGTTGTGACACTCATGCTAAATGTACCGTTGAACCAGATACTCGACGGGCTAAACATTACCGCCGGGCAGGACGGCCTTGCTGATATTTGGGCCGCCTATGCGGTGGATTGGCAAAAATGGAACTGGTTGCGGGTGCTGACAAGTGGCCTATCGCTGGTCTTTGTCGCCTGCGCTTTTCGTCGGGCAGACTAGCATGATCGCGCTTAGATCACCCAAAATAATTCACTATCCCAGCGCCCGAAGACGGTTGTTTCGGGCATTATGTTCCAGCTCTACCAGCCCCAAGAGCTCCATCACCGGCGATACATAATTGGCAAAGCGGCCGCGATAACCTTTGCGCAGGCCGTAATACCCGCCCAAAGGGTTTTCGGCCGCGCGCGCCCAGTGTTCAAGCGTCTCCTCACGGGTTGCTTTGCCTTCATCTGCATTGCCCAGCAACATCCAATCGCCATGGGCCAACAACATTGCATGCGCATCCTCGATACCGCGCAAATGGTAGGACAGCCGGGTTTTTCCGACCTGGATGATCAGGGCAGGAACCTGAGCGCTTCTTTCACGCCAGGCTTCAAATTCAGAGCTTTGTGGTGGGGTTTTTAGCACCCAAGGGTCGTCTTTTTCGCCGCTGCCATAGGTTACCATATTCATTGCATAGCCTCACTCATCTGTTTCAATGCCGTGGCAAATTTCTCAAAACTCGGCCCAAGATCGGGGATCGATTTTACGATCAATCCGCTCAATGGACCACTAAAAACCTCGCGCATATGGAAGGTCGTTCCATCTGCGTTTGGCGTCAGTGTAAAGGTTCGTTCGCCTTTGAAAACACCCAGCGGCATGCCACTTTGCCAGCGCATCAAACGGCCCGGCTCAAATGTGCTGACCTTCAGCGCAAAGGCACGCCCTGGTGAAACTTCCGACCAGAGTTTTATTCGTTCCCCGGCGCGGATTTCGCCGTCGAGCCGCAATATCCCAAAGCCGCCGCTGGTGAGCTTTGCCCGGTCCGTCAGCACTGACCAAACCACATCTGGCGCGGCATGTATTATCGCCTGAGCCTCATAACTTTTCATAGCCGTCCCCTTCACGCGTCAATTCTACTAAATTGACAAGGTCATGCCTATCTGACGTTATATGACATCTTCTGTCTTATAAGATTTGAAAAATGCGCGCTGCCAGACTGCTGCAAATGCTGCTCATATTACAGAACCGCGGGCTGCAAACCTCGGCCCAGCTGGCCGCTGAGCTAGAGGTGACACCGCGCACTATTTTGCGTGATGTTGATGCCATGACCGAGGCTGGCCTGCCGATCATTGTACATCGCGGCAACAAAGGCGGCATTGAGCTTGGCTTTAATTACCGCACAAGGCTAACCGGGCTCACCCAAGATGAGGCCGAGGCGCTTGGCATTATTCTGGGCACGCAAAACCCGCTGCTGGCGGCGGCTAACCTAAGCGCCCATGGCCGAACCGCCTGTGCAAAGCTGGTTGAGAGTTTCCCCGACAAGGTCCGCCACGCTGTGCAGCGCGCCATGAAAAGTTTTCAGATCAGCGCCACGGCTCTGCCAAATGATCGAAGGATCACCGCCCTTGTCGCGGCCATCCGTCACTCAAATATCACCCGCATTCATGCCAATACGGCCCGCGAGCAGGTGATCCACCCAAATGCGATTGGCAGCAGCGCCGATGGCTGGTGGGTTTGCGATGGACTCAGCGGTGATAAGCTTGCGCTGAACACTTGCGGAGACATTAATATTTCGGCCAGAACTTTTGGTACCTAGCGACGCCTGTCAGCATTTTTGGCGCTTTAATGCCCAAAAAAAATGTGGCTTCGTCAATTCCAAACGCGACTTTTATGATGCGCCGCGAAAGCACGCGGCGCATCATTGGATCGGGTCAACTACCGTCTGCCCTTCTTCTTTTTGTTGAGCCAAAACGGCGGAATATCACCGGCCATGATACAGCCATATGGGTCGATATAGTCCTCGATCTCGGCCAAACCATAAGAGCCAATTTGGGCCACGACATTGTCAGCTTTCTTATAGCTGGACGGCAGCTCTGACGGGTCAATGCCGCCGGCATGAAACCGTATATCGAGGCCCTTAGTCTCGGTCATAAGTTGTTGCTCCGCCGTCACCTCGCCCATCCGCCGTTTATGTTCGCTGCGCGAATAGTTGCGCCCAGCCCCGTGCGGGCTAAACCCCAAACCATGCGGCGCATCCTTGCCGCGCACCACTAGAATTGGCTCCGACATATTGAGCGGAATAAGCGTCAGCCCCGTTGAATCTGGCGCATAATCGCCCCAAGCAGGTGTCGCCCCTTTGGCATGCAAGTATATGTCACCACGCTTAAAAACGAAGTTATGTTCGTTCCAATAACGGTCACCATTCTCGCCCACACCTGGCGACTCGACCACGGCCTGATGGATGGCGTTATGGTTGGCTTTGGTCCATTTACGGATCAGCTGCAAAGCCTCCCAATAGTTTTTGCCCTCCTCCGTATCAGCCGGAATCCATGCGTTTTGCTTCAGTGTCTGCGGCGACAACTTGCGCCGAAACCGCTCGGCAACACTCATGCCGTGCTTATAAAGCAATGCCCCCGGCCCACGTGAGCCGTGATGAGTGACAATCGCCGTGCGCCCGGTCGCCCGCGAGCGGCCGACAAACAAGAAGTGGTTGCCGTCGCCTTGGGTTCCCATATGTTCCTGCGCCATCCGAATGCTCGTGGGGTTGTTGAGAAACGGGTTCTCGCGAAACGCATCAAGCAGCTTCAGTGACGTGGTAAAACGCTTGCCCTGCGCCCGGCCACCGGGGCCAAAATGCGTGATCCCTTGCACCGCATCGAGCACAGTTTTGGGGTCTGCATTGCCCAGATCAGTGATCATCAGCGAGCAGCAAATATCAGCCGAATGCATGCCCGGATGGATCGCATTTCGCGCCGCCGCAATCCCGCCAACAGGGATCGTGCCGACAGGCCCGGCCGGACAAGCATCAGGCATAATTGCGCCTGCGACAATGGTCGGGGTTTGCATAAGCACGGTCATGGTGGCGCGCACTTTGGTGATGTTGTCATGCTCATCAGCATGCGACGTGTCGATATTTTCATGAAACGGCACGGCACCCGACGCATGCTGTTTCAACAGTGGGGGCGGCTTATCAGCCTCCAGCACCTTTTGAATGCCCACAAGACCAAGGCCTTCGCCACGCATCTCATTGGCACGTTTCAGCAATGCGGAATATTGAGCGCCGGGGCGGTGGCCCCACTACTTTAAATCGCTCCCGGATACGGGTTCAGGAATGGTCTCATTGGTCATTGTACGCGCTTTCTTTGTGTAACAAACGTCTCGATATCTGGCTCGGCAGGCAGGGTTTGAGCCTGCAACACCCTGATTAACAGTCAGGCGCTCTACCGCTGAGCAACAGCCGAAAATAACCCCGGCGACAAAAGTGAAGAAACATATCGGGGCCCGCCCCGCGCCCAATGGGGGACGCGTTTGCCGTCTGGGCGCATGCAAGGAGAGGAGTTGAACCGCTCGGCCTATCCCGGATGTGATGCATGTAGTTCCTTCGGCATTCGCCGGGGCTATTTTGGGTCAGGAGGACAAGGGGATGTGAAACAGCGGTTTCGAACCGCAGAGCGTGCTCTTCAACCAGATGATGTAATTCCACAGGCATTCCTCCTGATGTTTTCTTTCATATAACAACCTTCTTTATCTGTTCGACCCATTGATCTGGGCCAGTATTTCCTGCGACAAATTTCGCGATCTGGTCAAAGACCGCATCCGAAAATCCGCCTATATTCAACACGTCAGCGCGGGTTTGCGCCTGCGTGGTGCCGTAGGGGGCAATATCAATGCAAACCAATTTGGCCTTTGGATTGCCCCGCTTTAGCACCTCCCACTGTTGCATCATTGCCGTGCCGCGCCAGCGTGTTTTGGCATCTACCCATGACTGATTGTCAGACACGATCACCACAAGATCCGGCGAAATACCTCGTGTATTCAACCATTTGAGCGGTGCAGAACAATTGGTCCCACCCCCGGCCAACGCCGCCAAACGCGCGGCATTGGTCAAGATCGTGTCACGCTGCTCAAGCCGCATATCACGCACGCCAAAATTGAACGGCAACACAAGGCAAGCAGGGTTGGTCCGCAAAAATGCTGCCGCCACAAGGGCTGCCACATCGACAAAGCGCATGACCGATGTTGCCCCCTGACGGATGCCTGTTACCGGCCATGTCATTGAGCCCGACACATCGGGGCAGATCACAACCTGGCCCGCGACCCGTGGCACATTTGCCGCCGAGATCTCCATTGCCTCATGCAAGGCATCGATGATCTCAGGCGGCATATCTCTGGTCACGTTCTGCGCCGTCACCATCAGCTGGTACGGAAAGGCCCGTGCCTTGGCTATCGCCTCGGGGTCGCGCAACAACGCCGCTACATGGTCCACATTTTGCGCCACGCCAAACACACCGTGGCGGTGAAACATGTTTAGGTTTTGCCGCACCATCTGCCACGAGCCTTTGCGGGCAATTTGTGCCCAATGCGCGGCTGACAGGTCCAACTGCGTCAACATCGCAAATGGCACATCAGGCACTGCACCGGTTTGCGATTCCTTAAACGCCAGCCAGTCTTGCACCCCCTTTGGCAGCCGTGCCACATTGCACGGCCGCCCGACAACCCAGGCAAACAGCGCCTCCCGCTCAGCCGATACCGGCTTGGGATGCACCATCTTAATCACGTCGGCCAATGAAGGATCATTGCCGATATTGGCGTTTAGCAGCGCCCAGTCAGAGGCGGTGTTGAGCCAGTTTTGCACCATGGCTTTGGGCGCAGAGCCCAGCGACTTGCGGCCGGTTTGGCCCGACCGCATCACTTGGACAAAGACCCGCAACATTTTGCCGCTATCAACCACATGGGCAAAAACACGACGAAACAAAGCCGGATCGCGCCGGGCCAACACGGCCAGTAAAACCGCTGGCATGTCTTTCATATAGCCCGTCTGACGGGCAAAAATTGCCACCTGCGCCAAGTAAAACGGCTCAACCGCCTCGGCCAAAGCCACCGTGCTTTGCAGCTCGTCCTGCGCCGAGTGGTAGGCCATAGCGCCAAACGTGCCGGTCACAGCGCGCTGCGCCAAAGCATGGGTGTCAGAATATGCATAGGCCGGTGCGCCATGGGCGTTCTTCGTTGTGGCGCGGTGCACCAACCGACCTATGGTTGATGCAAACACTGATTTGTTTGCCATTGTCTCGTTCCTCATTTGTTGTGAGGATGTTTTGACATGGCTGGCCTTGGCCGACGTAAATATTTGCAAAACAGCGTATGACGTTGAATTTTAACGCGAATATCATCGTTTGAAAAAATGAACTGCGGATTGTAAGATACATCAATATCGTCTTTTATATATTTGGATAAAGACATGCGCAACGTTGTCATCGGCTTTCTCGGCTCAACCCTCGATGTTGGCAAAAAGCGGCGTTGGCGCCCAACGGTCAGCCTGGTTGCGCATGATGATTTCACAATCGACCGGCTTGAAATCTTGCATGACGCCAAATTCAACCGCCATGCTGTTCAACTCAAACACGAGATTGAAAAAGCCTCGCCCGAGACCGAAGTGCTGCTCCATGTCTTCAACCTAGACGATCCGTGGGATTTTCAGGAAGTCTACGGCAAGCTGTTCGACTTTGCCCGCAGCTACGGTTTTGACGAAGACCGCGAACACTATCATGTGCATCTGACCACCGGCACCCATGTTGCCCAGATCTGCTGGTTTCTGCTGACCGAGAGCCGCCATATTCCGGCCCGCCTTATCCAGACCGCGCCGCCCAGAGGCGATGATGGCCAGCCAAAGCTAGAAGTCATCGACCTTGATCTCAGCAAATATAATGCGCTGCAACAGCGGTTTGACCAGCTTTCGCGCGCCCATAGTGACCAGCTAAAGGGCGGTATTGAGACCAAAAATGCCAGTTATAACAAGCTCATAGATCGCATCGAGCTGGTGGCGAGCAATGCCAATGGCCCGATCTTACTGCTCGGCGAAACCGGGACCGGCGAGACAGATCTGGCCAAACGGATTTACCAGCTCAAGCTAGAGCGGCGCCGGGTGAAAGGCCGCTTGGTGCATGTCAACTGCGCCACCCTAAACGGGCCAGACGCGCTGGCCGCATTGTTCGGTCAGCGGCGCAGCTATAGCGGCCAAGCGGGCACGGAGCGTAGCGGGCTGTTGCGCGAGGCCGATGGTGGCGTGCTGTTTCTCGATGAGATTGACGAGCTGGGCCTCGGCGCCCAATCTGCTCTGCTCCACGCGATAGAGACCGGCCGGTTCTATCCGTTGGGGTCAGACCATGAGGCCAGCAGCGCGTTTCAAATCATCGCCGGGGCCAACCAAGATCTGCGCGAACTATCCGCGGCGGGCAAGTTCCGCCCCGACCTGCTGGCCCGGCTTAACATGTGGAGCTTTAGGCTGCTGCCGCTGCGCGACCGGCGCGAAGATGTTGAGGCCAATCTGGCCCATGAGCTGGACTGTTCCGAGCGAGAGCTGGGCATAAAGGTGGGCTTTAACGCCGATGCGCGGGCAAAATTTCTGCGCTTCGCTACCAATCCGGCAACAACCTGGCCTGGTAATTTTCGTGACTTTAGCGGTGCGGTCCGCCGGTTGTGCACGCTGGCCCCCAGAGGCCGTATCACCCGCGCAATGGTTGATGAAGAAATCACCAGCCTGCTGCATGACTGGAAAATATCCAGCGCCGATGCTGATCTGACGCTTATTAAAGAAGTCATGGGGCGGCGGGCTGATGAGATCGACCCATTTGATATAGTGCAGCTGGCGCAGGTCATTCGGACATGTCGCAACTCTACCAGCCTAAGTGCCGCTGGGCGCAGCCTGTTCGCGGTGTCACGCGGCAAGCGCAAAACCACGAACGACGCTGATCGTTTGCGAAAATATCTGCAAAAGTTTGATCTGGATTGGGAGGCGCTGGCTGTCCGGCTTTTTGAACAGATAGGCTAGGCTAATCGCCGGATGTCAAAACGCCGTTCCGACCCGCGAAATCCTGCCGCACCGATTGAACCCTAAAAGTTCATCTCAATGCTGGCGCCATTTTGTGGCCCAAACTCGCCGCCAGAACCAGCATTCATAAATTCCAATGCATGCTCGATCTTCGCGCGCGCCTCCAGCAGCGGGGCGATGATGGTTTCTTCAACCTCTTTGCGCAAAACTGCACTGCTAAAGAAACTCAGCGATATGAGCGCCTGCACTTTGCCGTTCTCTATCAGCGGAATGCCGACGGTCGATATCCGAAACGGTTTTGTGCGCGGGTCGCGCAAAGCATAGCCGTTGCGCCGCACCTTTTCGAGCAACATATGCAGCTGACGTTCCTCAACAATGCCGAACTTTCGGTCAGGATCATTGTAGAAGTTTTGGATATGGCGTTCCCGGTCAACTTCGCTGCAATAGGCCAGATATGAACGTCCCATTGCCGTGGTCAACATGTCAGGCCGAATGCCAAGCGTGGTGTTGGTATAGGCCATTGGGCTGATCGTGCCGGTGCAGAACTGAATGCTGATATCGTCGCCATCAATCGCGCCGAGCCCAATCGGCCATTTTAGCCGCTGGGTCAGGTCTATCGCCCAAGGGCGGGCGACCTCAATCACTCGCGAAATACCACGGTAGCCGCCGTTTAGCCGGCCTATTTCGGCCGTCATCCGGTAGCCGCCGCACATATTATCGCGCACGACATAGCCCTCAAACATCAGCGTTTCCAACATCCGCACGATTGTGGGTTTTGGAATGCCGGTCTCTTCATACAGGCTGCTGATCGTCGATATCCGCTGGCTGCTAAATGCCCGCAAGACCATGAGCGTGCGGCGTACAGACTCGACCGGCTGGTAGGAGCG